>DASTEB010000492.1:0-18537 GCA_035710025.1 Chloroflexia bacterium | reverse complement strand
AGGGGAGGGACTCGCGACCGTCGAGGTGCTCGTAGTGGACAACGGCTCGGCCGACGGCTCGGCGGGTGCAGCTCGGCGGCTCGGCGTGACAGTCCTGTCCGCCGGCAAGAACCTCGGCTACGGGAGCGCCAACAACCTCGGTTTCGAGGCGGCGCGCGGCCGGTACTACCTGGTGCTCAACCCCGACACCATCCCCTGCAGCGGAGCGATCGACACGCTCGTCCGTTTCGCCGAGCGCAATCCGAAGGCAGGCATCGTCGCGCCCCGGCTGCTCAACCCCGACGGCTCGGTACAGCGCTCGGCATTCCGATTCCCGACGCTCGCGATGACATTCCTCGACCTGTTTCCACCCCCCTCGTGGTTGCCCGGGCGCATGCGCTTGTGGATCGCCAACTCGCGCCTGAACGGGCGATACCGGGACGAGCCGCACAGAAATCGGCCCTTCCGCTGCGACCACCCGCTCGGGGCGGCAATGCTGGTGCGCCGCGAAGCGGTCGAGCGTTGCGGCGGCTTCGACCCCGGCATCTTCATGTACTCCGAAGAGATAGACCTCTCCCTGAGGTTCAGCCGGGGCGGCTACTCGTGCTGGCAAGTTCCCGCCGCCGAGGTCGTGCATCTCGGCGGGCAGAGCACGGCGCAAATGCCCGCAAGGATGTTCGTTGAGCTTTGGCGCTCGAGGCTCTACCTGTACGGCAAGCATCGCTCGCCTGTAGCGCAGCTTGCTCTGCGCGGGCTGGTCACGGCGGCGATGCTGGCGAGGATCGCTGTAGCCCGCATCAAGCGCGGCCGAACCGACGAAATGCGCGCGGAGCGGCAGGTGCTCCGGCTGGCGCTCGGCAAAGTCGATGTCTAACAACGGCCCGACCGGGCTGACCGTTGTCGCGCTTGTGTGGCGCGAGATCGAGCACATCGGCCCTTGCTTCCGCAGCCTGCAGCCGTTGCTCTCGCGCACCGGTGCGGAGACGCTGATCGTGTTGGACGACGAGGCGGACGAAGCGACCGAAGCCGCGGCACGGGCCGCGGCCGACCGAGTTGTGCGTTCGCGGTTCGTCAACTACTCTTCGCAGCGCAACCGCGCGCTCGAGCTTTCCGAGACGAACTGGGTGTTCTTCATTGACATTGACGAGCGGTGTACGCCGGCGCTGGCCCGCGAGATCGCCGAAACTCTGACGACCGGCGACTGCGCGGGGTACCGGGTGCCAAGGCGAAATGTCATGTTCGCCCGCGAGGTCAGGCACACCGGCTGGTGGCCCGACTACCAGATCCGCCTGTTACGCCGCGCAGGGGCCAGGTACGACGAGGCCCGCGAGGTACACGAGGTGCCGGTGCTCTCCGGGCCTTTGTGCGACCTACGGGAGCCGTTAATCCACCTCAACTACCGGACCTGGGGCCAGTTCCTTCGCAAGCAGCGCGCATACGCACCATTGGAGGCCGCGGCCCTGTACGCGGAGGGCATTCGCGCCCGGCCGAGAAGCCTCTTCGGCCAGCCCCTGCGCGAGCTCAAGCGGCGGTTGGTGGACTACCACGGTTATCGCGACGGGCTGCTGGGCCTCGCTCTTTCGCTCGCGATGGCGGCCTACCGCGCCGACGTGTACCGGCGTTTGTGGTTACTGCAGCGCAGCAAGCGGACTTAGGCCGGGGTTTTCCACATCCCCTCCACAAGTTGACCGGGCCGCGCGGGTGATGTATATTCTCGCCCATCAGGTTGCTCCGGTTTCGACGAGTCGGGGGTTCTCCCCGAAGGGAGTGGAGCAGTGGCCGTTCAAGCTCCGGTGCAGCTTTCCGGGCATGCAAGGCAGCGCGGCGCGCAAAGCAACTTGTGTGTGGACGATCTGGATCTCGTTCGCAGGTATGGTGTCCTCGAGCACCGCACAGGCGTCCGGTTCTATTTCGTCGGCAAGCGAGAAGTGGAGCGCTTTCGCGACGCCGAGCCACGCCTCGAGCGGCTTCACGGGGTGGTGCTGGTAGTCTCAGCTGATGACCGCATGGTTATCACCATCTACCGCAACCGGCGGGCGCTACGCGACATCCGGCGCAAGTCGAAGACACGCATACGCGCCACTGCCTGACGGCTCGCTACACATACTCGCATCCACTGGCCGGTGCAATCATGACGAAGGGCCCGCTTCACGGCGGGCCCTCGCTCTTTCTCTGTGTGTTGTCGCAGACCTACTGCCTGTCGCGCCTCCCCGCCATCGGGAACTTCACTCTGAGCCAAGCGAACAGCGCGAGGAACAGCAGCACCACCAGGAATCCCACGGTCACAAGCGACGACACACCCAACCCTTGCGGCTGCCCGTTGTCCACACTGTAGGTATGCATCGACTCGAGGCCGAACCACTGGACCAGGTAATTAACCCCCATGAAGGTGATGAGAACTACCACGAAACCCACCAGAGACAGCCACGCCATTGTGATGCCGCGCACGCCGCGCTGCACCCTGACGTGCAGGTACGCCGCGTAGACCAGCCACGTGATCAACGCCCACGTCTCCTTCGGATCCCAGCTCCACGCCTTGGTCCAGGCCTCCTGCGCCCAGATGGCTCCGGTGATGAGCACAAGTGTCATGAACGGGAAGCCAACCGCGACCGCCCGGAACATGAACTCTTCGATTGCCGCGCCCGAAGGCAGGCTGGATGCGATGCGCCCCTTGAAGTTGTGCTTCACGATATATGTGAGTGCGGCTCCAGCGGCAGTCGCGAACGCGCTGTACGAGATGATCGCCATTGAGACGTGAATCAGCAACCAGTTCGAGCGGAGAGCGGGCACCAGCGGCACGGCCTGTTTCAGGTCCGCGTCAATGAACCACAGGGCGTAGCTCTGCAGGCAAAAAATCAAGAGAACGACGAAAGCGCCAACCGCTCGCGCCTTGAGCACGCCCTCGAAGAGCACGATGTAAATCGTCGTCGTGCCCCAGACCAGCATCGTGCAGATCTCGTACAGAGTCACATATGGAGGGCGTCCCGCCTCGACCCAGCGTACGGCCAGGGCCGAAGTGAGCGACAGCCACGCGAGCACAACGAACAGCGCCCCAAGCCGGCCCAGCAGCGCGGAGCGGCGGCTCTTGTTCTGCCTGTCCTCATCCGCAACGGGCAGCTGTACGGTCATCGTACCGCCTGCACCGGCTGCCGCTGCAGCGCCCGTCGCGAAGCGCACCCCGCTCCCCGCGCGGGTCAGCAGGTGAACCGCGTAGAAGATGAATGAGAGCAGGTAGAACACGTACGCGGCAGAAGTGAGCGTAGGTTCGTTTAGCCCGAACGATGCCGATTCAAATCCCATTGCACCCTCCAGTGAACTGCATTATTCTGCGGCCTGAGCGCCGGCCTCATCGTCCTCCATCGCCTGGCTTGACGGTAGCCGCGCCTTCCCGGCAGCGGCCCCAAGCGCGTCGCTCACCCGTGAGGCCAGCTTCTCGAAGTCGCGCTCGAAGGCCACTTTGTTCTTCTCGGCGAGCCCCCCGAGCACTATATTCACCGTGCCGGGGGCATCGGGGTTCGGAACGATGCGGGCCCAGGCGCGCGTGAACGTCGTGTACAGTGAGATGGTGAACCCGAGCGTCATAATAGTGAACCAGAAGCCGACGAGGCCAAGCCCCGGATCCATGGCTACTTCCAGGATTGTCGCGGTATCGGTGCGGAACGCAAGCGCGTAGTCCTCGTACGCCGGCACGACGAAGGGCCCCGTGCGCGGGATGAAGCCCTCGAACAGGGTCGAGCCAAACTCCATGTCTTTGAACACACGTACGTAGGCGGGCGGGTTCTCGCCCGGGAGCCGCGCCACGTCCTGGTAGTACCTGACCTCGAACGTCAGCACGGCGTCCTCAGCCTGGACCTGCAGCAGGTCCATCGGCATGTTGTCTTCGCTGACATACTGGAAGTCAACGAGCGCTTCGCCGTTCTGAGTGGTGGCCGTAATCGGGCCGCTGGCACCCATCGTCTTCAACGGCAGCTCATCACCTCGCGGCCCCGTCGCCCTGACGTACAGGACCGGCTGGTAGCTGACCAAGAAGTAATTGACCCCGTCGTAGCGCAGCGGGTCGTTCACCGTGATGGTCTTGGTGAGGACCTGGGTGTCGCCCTCGTACACGGCGAGGGTGTTGCGGTATTCCTTTACGGTCGTGCCGTCGCTGTAGTACTCGATCTCGAAGCCCTGGTTCGCTACCATGAAGTCGGTGCCGTGGCCCACGTCAACGCGGTCGCCCGGCACGAAGTAGACCGATTGCTCGCGCCAACCTATCTGCGTGAACCCGGCCGCGGTGAGAATGAGCAAAACGAGCGCTGCATGGCTCACAAAGGTGACCATCTTGCTCCACCGGTCGCGGTCACCGAAAAGGTGGACTGACGTGTCGCTCGTGCGCTCAGACAACACCCGGTAGCGCCCGCGCCGTAGCGCCTGCCTGACCGCCCTCTCGGCTTCGTCAACCGAAAGAGGCACGCCCCGGAACTGCGCTTTCTCGGTGAGGTCGTTGATGAACGGATCGCTCACTCTGACGGTCGGACGCGTAATGAGCCGAAGCGTCGGCTGCCACCGGTTCATCGTGCAGATGATGATGCTGAACACCACGATTACGACCAGCATCCGGAACGGCAGCGAGTTGTACAGGTCGTAGAAGCCCGCCCAGTACAGCAGGCCGCTGAACGCGCCGTAGCGCGCCTCGGCCCCCTTCATGAAAGCATCAAACTCGGAGGGGAAGCGCTGTATGCCCGGCTGCATCTGCGTGATCACGGTGCCCAGCATCGCGTACAGTGCGAGGGCCACGTTTAACACGACCGCAAACCTGATGGAGCAAAAGAGCGTCCAGACGGTCTCAACTATATCGCGCCGGGGGCGCTGTTGGGTCGCAGCAGCGACCGGCTCTCTCGCCTGAGCTGGCGCGGGCTTGATACGGCGGGGTACCGGTTGGGCGCTCTGAGCCATGGTGTATGGGACGTCCTCGGGGGAAGGCAGGTCAAGCGCCTGTGAGACTTCTCACAGGTCCACGCACCATCTTACCAGTCGACGCGAGGGGCGGTCAAGAAAAAAGCCATGAAAATCGGCTTAACGAGACTTGCGCGGAGTTGGGCTGGCGGATCCTCTTGAGGGCGGACTGCCTCCGGCTCCCGTCGTGTCGCGCTCGTCACCGGCATCCGACGACCCGCTTCCTTGCGAAGTCTCATCAGCCGCCGAAAGTTCAGCGTCGGGCCCGGCGCCGCTTTCACCCGCCGCGACGGCCAGGCCGAAGAAGTCGTCGAGCATAGGCCCGGCGACGTCCCAATCTAGCCCGAATCCCTCGGAACCGTCGTCCAGGTACTCCGGCACAATCATAGAAGCGTCAATCGCCGCGGTTATTACGCCGGAGGGTCCGAGATTGTACCCGAGCTGCGCGAGGGCAAGCTGCTGGTCGAATGGGATGTTGGTCTCGATCATCCCGCCCAGATCGTCGATCAGGCCGGGCACCTTCGGGAGCAGGTCGAGCGTCAGCGCCTTCTCGCGCACCGCGTTAATGATCTGAAGCTGGCGGCGGCTGCGCGCGAAGTCGTTGTCGGCGTGACGGGTACGCGCATAGCGAAGCGCCGTCTTGCCGTCCATTTGCTGCCAGCCTTCCTCGAAGTGGACGTGTGTCGTACCGTACGGGTCGCCCTCGTCGTCGGTCGGGTAATCGTAATCGTCCAGCGTGTACGGCACATTGACGCGTATCCCGCCGATTGTATCGATGACCTTGCGGAAGCCTTCGAAGTTCACCGCCACGTAGTATTCAATCGGCACATCGAAGAACTTGCTTACCGTCTGCACGCTAAGGGCCTGCCCTCCGCCCGGCTCCTGGTAGTACTCGCCGAACAGGTACGCCGCGTTGACCTTGTTCTCGCCGTATCCCGGGATGGCAACGATCAGGTCACGCGGAATGCTCATGATCCTGACTGTGCGCGACACCGTGTCCACGTTCGCCAGCAGGAGAGTATCGCTTCGCGGCCAGTGGTCGGGGTCGTCGGGCCGCTTGTCGGTGCCCAGCACAAGCACGTTGAACCGCCCGGGCGGAAGGTCGCGCAGCCGGTCAACCGTGGGCGTAGGCAAGGCAGTCGTGCCCGCGGCGGCTGCGGCCCGGGGCGTCGGCTGGATGGCGGCAACCGTGGGTGTGGGGGGAAGCGGCTTGTAGATGCGGTCCTGGAAGCGCGCCAGCGTAACGGCGCCCCAGGCCAAACCCA
Organism: Chloroflexia bacterium; assembly: GCA_035710025.1. Lineage (GTDB taxonomy): Bacteria > Chloroflexota > Chloroflexia > QHBQ01 > JADMIH01 > JADMIH01. The sequence continues at coordinate 12,355 of DASTEB010000492.1, read as the reverse complement.
CGACCACAATCAAGCCGGCCGCACCGAGCGACCAGCGCAGGAACTTGCGCCCGGTGCGCCTTTGCGGTTCGGGTTCCAACAGGGTTATCGGCTTGTCCGGTATCGTGGAAAGGGCGATAGGAACCAAGGGTTTCGGTTCCTGAGCCTCGGAAGTGGCTGGCTCGACGGTCGCAGTCTTGAGACGCGCACGGGGGCGGCGCGTGTGCACCGCCCTCGATTCAGCAGGCAAGTAACGGCGAGCTTTCATCAAGCTTTATTTATCCTATGGTTTTCGCCGTTTTGTCAAGCCCAGGAGCCGTCGAGCCGGCAGGCTCTTCAGCAGCCTTCCGCGCAGCGACGCGTAAGCGCCGTGCAGCGTCCGCCTCTCATCAACGTCGAGCGGGTCGCGCCCGTAACGCTCGCGCACGTATGCCCGGGTAATCGTTCGGGCAAAGAGTGTCGTGCCCGGTACTTCGCGCGAAAGCGACTCGCCGTATTCGAACGGGGTCTGGTGAGCGGCGGGGCCTGCGCGCAGCAGCCTGCTCAGCAAGAGCATACGCCGGTAGTAGAACCCGGCATCTGCCGGCTGTCTGTTTCGACTCAGAGGAGATGCAGGCAGGAAGAATAGAGCTAGCAGGCCCACTCCTATGGCCGCAGCCACGAGCAGCCCCAAGCCGCCGCCCGGGAACTGAATGGAGCCGGCGCCCGGGGTGTTGGTGCGGCCGCGGGTGGCCTCGTTCACGTCCCGGTCGAGGTCGCGCGGCGTGGGCGACACCTCCGGCCCAACGGTCGGTTCGGGGCTCGGTACGTCGACCCCGGCGAGCGGGTCTTCGCGGTGCGTAATCACAGCCTGCGAAGGCGTCGGTTCGAACTCGATCCAGCCGTAGCGCGGGAAGTACACTTCCGGCCAGGCGTGGGCGGCCGATTCCTTCACGACGTAAGCGCCGGACCGAGTGTCCAGCGTGCCCGGCGCATAGCCGCCCGCCAGCCGCGTAGGGATGCCCAGATGCCTCAGCATGAGGACCATGGCGCCCGCGTAGTATTCGCAGTAACCCTTCTTCCCCTCGAACAGGAACCACTGAATGCGGTCCACTCCGGAGGGCGGTGTGTCGATGCTAGTGCTGTATTCGTAGTTGTTGCGCAGGTGCGTCTCGATGGCCTTGGCCATATCGTAAGGTGTGGTCGCGCCCGCGTCGCGCACGATCTGCTCGGCAAGTGTGCCGACGGATAGAGGCACCGTGGCCGGGATAGAGCGGTAGCGCGACGTCACCCAGTCAGGGTAGTCGATGCCGGCCGCGCGCAGGTCCTCCTCTTTGGACTCAGTGACGTAAGATATGGCGGTGTACTCTTGTCCGGGCGAGAGCGCGTCGCCCGCGTACACCACGGACAGATCGTCATACACCGGCACTTCGCCCGAAGCGAGCAGCCGCACCGTGAATACCGGCTCGGCCACGGGGTCGAGCACGACATTGACCCCGCGCCTGTTCAGTCCTTCGATCTCCGATCTGATCTGCGGCCCCAGGTCAGTTCCGAAGATGCATTCCAGCGCATTCGAGTCGGTGCACTTCCGCTCGCCGAGACGAAGGTCGCGCTGCGCAAGATGCAGTAGCCCGATCAGGCTGCGAAGCTCGAGCGGCACCGAGCTAAGGCTAGGATCGAGGCGGTACACCTCGTCAATTTCGTACTGCTCGTTCAACGGGCGCCACGACACCTCGAGCCGCGTCGGAATCGAGACCTGCACCGGCCTGAGCGCCGCGAACAGCAGGTCCCCCTTGGGATTGATCACCTGCACCGTGTAGGTCATTGGCGTGCGAAGCTCGTCCTGTGAGATCAGACGCTGGTTCGCGTCAAGTGCCAGCCTTGAGCTCATCCCTTCCACGTGGAAGGTCTCCTCGGCGGTGCTGCGCCAGCCGATGCCTGTGTACTCGTCCCAGGTGCGCACGCGCCAGTAGCTGCGCTGCGGCGAGCTAACCACAAGGGCCACGTTGTCCGACAGGTTAAGCGAGCCGCCCATTGTGAACGACTTGTTGAACGATGAGTAGCCGCCGATTGATTGGTTGCTGTTCACCGGCGACCATAATTCGGCCATGCGGTTCTGGAAGTCGAGCCAGGGCTTGTTCACCTGCGCCCACATCGTGTTGAGCGTGTTGTTCACGGCCGTCGCCGGCACGTACCACATGGCCATCGCGAGCACGATTGAGATGGCGCTCCCCGCCCACAGGAACGCCCAGGTCAGGCCGGGCGAGTAGTTCACGCGCTCACGCTGCCAGCGCTCCTCTTTCATGAGCAGGTTGAACCTGATCATCAGCAGGAGGGCGGCGAACATGAAGACGATGATGTACCCGTTCAGGTTGTACAATGAGTACGACAGGTTGATAAGGAGCGCCACGCCGTTCGGCACCAGCGCCCACCACAACTGGCGCGAGCGGAACACGAAGTAAGCGCTGCTGTAAGACAGCACCCACACCACGACCGCCAGAGACAGGACGAACACCAGCAGGTCGTCGCTCATTTGCTGGCTGATCGCGGCTTCGATCCACACCGCAGTGCGCAGGAGCAGGTCGCGCACGCGCTCCTGGATCGTAACCAGCCCCTCCTCGCGCATGACGCTCGCCACGGCCACCAGCACCGTGATAACGCCTACGAGGAGGCCGACCATGTCCAGCAGGAATCGCGGCACACCGCGAACCTTCGCGAGCACCAGGCCTGTGACGAGGCCCACGATAGTGATTGGGGTCAGGATTGACAGCCCGTCAGACCACTGCGCGGCCTGGATGGAGAGAGTGACGCTGAAGAGTAGCAGCGCGAGAAGGCCGACGGTCAGCCAACCTTCCTGAAGTCGGAAGTATCTAAGCATGAGCGGTAAGACTACCTACGGGGGACTAGAAACGCGGCCTGCGGCGCCATTGCCTACACTAAGACTACGACAATTATACCGGAACGGTTCCGCCCGGCACAATAGACCATTTGGAGTACGACGCGGGCTAACGCAGGTTGCGCATGGCCGGCCCGGCGTATTGCTGGCCGAGTGAGGCGTTGATTGCGTCGTCGCGCTTCACAAGGTAGGTTGGTACGTTGATCGTGGACAGCGCGCTGACGGTGAGCAGCGGGTTGCCGCTGCCGCCGAAAGTGCCCGGCTCGACGATCACGGCGACCGCGCTGGCGGTCTTGTAAAGTTGCACCTGGAGGGCCGACACCCACTCCTCGCCAAGCGAGGGAGTGACGACAATCAAGGTGTCCTGCTTTCCGAACAGATGCGTCTCTGCGGCAAGTACCTCGGCCAGCGGTGAGGTGCCTTCGGCCCTTAGCACGGCAAGTGCGCGCAGGATCTTGGTAAGCTGCCGCCCGCCCCGGTCGGCGGGCACCGTGACGCGGTGCTGGCCCCATGCGATCAGGCCCACCGACCGGCCCTGAGAAAGGAAATACGCGGCCAGAGAGGCCACCACCGTCACCGAATACTCCTCGGTGGAGGGGTCGATCTGTATGGTGCCGGTGCTGTCGGCGTGACTAACCGGCAGCACATCGGCGCGCAACCCACCCAGTCCCCCATGACCCCACGACGGGCCGGGAACGCCCGCCGCCGCCATCGGATCATAGTCGTCGGCGACGACGTGGACGTCCTCGTGAAGGTCGAGAATCAGCCAGAGGTCGGCCGTCGGATCCAGCTCGAACTCCTTGACCATGAGCCGCTGCGTGCGGGCGCTCATCGGCCAGTGGATGCGGTTCATCGGGTCGCCCGGCATGTACTCGCGCACGCCCGCCGCGTTTGGCGTCGAGTGGAACGCCCGGCGCTCGGTCTTGGCGCCGCCCGGCAGCTCGCCCACCGGCAGCCCGAAGCTGCCGAGCGGCACGGTCGCGGGGTATACCAGAAGCTCGGAGGAAGCGTCAAACACGCGCCCCACCTGGAACAGGCCGAACGGGTCACCCGTCAGCACCGCCGTCGGCCCGAGCCGGTACAGGCCGCGGTGGGTGCAGCGGGTGCGCACGCGCCAGCGCTTGGCCCCCTGCCCGCGAAGCGACACCACCGCGCCGACCTGGTGGCCGGGCAGGGTCGAGCGGTCGCGCACCTCGAGCCAGAGCTTTCGCACCCGGCTAAGGTTCTCGACCTCGATAGTCTCCTGTACGGTCTGGCCCACCTGCGCTTGCGAAGGCTCTACCGACCGTCTGATGCGAAGTCCGCGCTTGCTGAGCTGCGACCAGACGAAGGCCGACACCAGCACCGCCGCGAGTACATAGGACAGGTAGTAAAGCAGCCGCGCGCCTACCGTCATCGCGGCGATGTAGATGATTATCGTGAAGATCGCCAGGCGAATGGCGTTGGCATTGTCCGAGAGCGAGCGCAAGTGCGGCCTCAGGGTCTACGCTGCGGCACAGGAACGGTGCCGGGCACAGGCGTGTTGCGCAGGATCTCGGCAACGACCGACCTCGAGTCGATGTTGCGGATTCGTGCGGCCGGGTTAAGGATGAGCCTGTGCGCGAGAGTGGCCTCGGCCAGCGCCTTGATATCGTCGGGGATAACGTAATCGCGCCCTGATATGGCCGCGCGGGCCTGGGATGCCGTCTGCAGCGACAGCGAGCCGCGAGGGCTGGCACCCAGGTAGATGTCGTCGTGCCGCCGGGTAGCCGACACCACCCCCACGATGTACTCCTTGATGAGCCTGTCCACGTGGACCGACTTTATGGCCTGCTGTCCGGCCACCAGCTCGGCAGCATCCACTACCTGCTCCAGCCGGCCGAGCGGGTGGGTCTGCTCCTGGCGGTTGAGCACCTCGATCTCCTCGGCCCTGTTGGGGTAGCCGAGCGTGATGCGCATCACGAAGCGGTCGAGTTGGGCCTCGGGCAGAGGGAAAGTGCCCTCGTACTCGATCGGGTTCTGGGTGGCCAGCACAATGAACGGCCGGGGCAAAGGATACGTCACGCCGTCCACCGTGACCTGGCGCTCCTCCATCGTCTCGAGCAGCGCCGACTGGGTCTTTGGGGTGGCACGGTTGATCTCGTCGGCCAGTACGATCTGCGCCATCACGGGACCGGCGCGGTACTCGAACTCGCCGTTTTTCTGGTTGTAGACCGAAACGCCGGTGACGTCGCTCGGCAAAAGGTCCGGGGTGAATTGGATGCGCTTGAAGGTGCACCCGATCGACCGTGCAATTGCTTTCGCCAGCATAGTCTTGCCGACTCCCGGCACGTCTTCGACAAGAACGTGCCCCTGGCAAAGCAGGGCGATTAGGGTAAGCTGCACCTCGTGGTGCTTACCGACAATTACCTGTTCGACGTTCTGGGCCAGCCGCTCGGATATGCCGCGCACGTCCACCAGCTTTACTGCCTCTCGCGGCGTAACCGGCGAGGGCGCTTGTGCGTTGTCTGCCATTGGTTCCTCTTCTACATAGACTTTTACTGTGAGCGGCACGGGCCGCGTTGAGCACTTCTAACCATTATACCAGTACGGGGTACGCAGTAACCTGCCGGCGACTGCTGAAATTTGCGTGAACAAAAAGGGACGGTACCTGACCGTCCCCGCGACATCTCACCAATCCCGCGTGTTCTAGCGCATCGAGAAAGTAGCCTCGGCGGTGCGGAAAAGGCTGTGCCTCATCGAGTCGGGTCGCCGGTCCGGCGTTTCACCTGCCGTTGTGATAACCGGCATCGACTGCCCGCGCATGGCAGGCTCCTCCACGGCGATGTTGCCGAACGGCCCCTTGACCCGACGGCTCAGCTTCTGCCAGATGTGGCCGGCCTCGTGGGCCACCAAGTCCTGGTGCACCGCATGGCGCACGAGGATGTCGATCTCGGGATCAGACGAGCACTCGCCGAGTACCTCACCCGTAGGATCGTCTGAGACTTGGTCCTCGATAGTGGAAGCAATGATCCTAATAGGCGGGATCATATGCGGCCTCCATGCGAACCGGCTGCTGAGATTCAAGGCTCAACCTGAGCGACCGCCGCGCATGGTGCAATCGCGATTTCACGGTGCCGACGGGCAGGTCGAGGATGTAAGCGATCTCGGGCAGCGAGAAGTCCTGCAAGTAGTGGAGGGTAATCACCAACCGGTGTTTCAGAGGAAGGGCATTGATGGCCTCGCGCATTGTTCCTTGAAGTTCGGCGCGCTCGGCTTCGGCCTCGGGGGACTGGTGTGGGTCGACGGCGAAATGACCTTCGGCGACGTCGTCGATCGGCTCCATGCGCACGCGGCGCTTCTTGATGGCGTTACAGCTCAGGTTGACAGCTACTCGGTGAAGCCACGGGGAGAGCGAGCCGTCGCCGGTAATGTTCATGATGTTCAGGTAGGTCTTGTAGAAGCAATCCTGGAGCACTTCTTCCGCTGCGCCGGGGTCGCGGGTGATCGCAAGCCCTGTCCGGTAAATCTGGCCCTGGTACTTGAAGAACAAGGCCTCGAACGCCGCCATGTCGCCGCGCTGAATTCGGTGTACCAGCTCGGTGTCCGGGTGCGCAGGCTCGCTGTTCATAGTGAGCAGAGGTTCCAAATTGATCTCCTCGGTCTGCACCAGATAATCGTCGGTTGGACTATCGACAAATTGGGCGGCATCGTCGTTCTGCACTATGCGGCTCTGCAGCCGCTGAGCTACCAGCTGGAAATCGACTTCCATTCGCGACACCTGCCTAGTCCAGCAAGCGGTTCCGTTGCGGGACGCCTTCCCTCGGCTGCCCTGGCCGGTAGGTTGGCGCGAACGAGCGGTCTGCTAACCTGAGTACCGTCTCGCTTCATTACACAACAGAAACGGCTGATGAGTTCAAAATTGGGACAGCGCTTGCTGTGATTATACAGCACAATAGGTGAGTTGGTACGATTCCTCGTTACATTTTCAACGAATTCGCGCGCCGAAAAGTTGCTGTGGCCGGAAAGACCGGGCGTGGTGCCGTTGCGGGTACGGCGCGCGAGCAATGTGTATGCCGAGAGGCCGGGTCGGGCGAGGGCAAGAGCCCGAACCGGGTGCTTGTGGGGACAGCGGCCCGGAAGCCGAGCCGCCGCGCGTGCTGAAAAGGGGTTCAGCAAGATGGGTGCCGAGGATCAGACTTGAACTGATGACCCTGCGATTTTCAGTCGCATGCTCTACCAACTGAGCTACCTCGGCGGGTGGGCGATGAGGGGCTCGAACCCCCGACTTCTTCGGTGTAAACGAAGCGCTCTGACCAACTGAGCTAATCGCCCGCTTTGCCGACGACAATTACGGCCGCTTACACTACGAACATCGTTGGGCTCGCGGCCCTGGTGCCGAGGAAGGGATTTGAACCCTTACCCCCTCAATCGGGGACTAGGCCCTCAACCTAGCGCGTCTGCCGATTCCGCCACCTCGGCGCACGCACGCGCATAGCGCGCATGCGCTATGAATTATACGGTCTGCCCCGGGCAATGTCAAGGAGCGCGGGCCGCCCGACGCTACGGCCGTGTCAGCCTAAAGTTGTCGAATTTCGCCGTGCCGTCGGCCGTCGCGAAGAGCCCAAAACGGCCCGAAGCCAGGATGTCGTCGGTCGCTGACAGCACATTCACGCCGTCGATCTGCACGGTGATTCTCGTGCCCTGCGCCGTGGCCGTCACCCGGTGCCAGGCCGCGGGAGTGTAGCCGGCCCAGGTCTGGGATGCACCTAGCTGCGCCTCGCCGTCCGGCGTCACGCGGTAGAGCACCGCCTTGGGCTGAGTGTCGGCCGCCCGGACGTGCATCCGCAGCTGGTAGTAGCTGTTCTCGCTTGACCTCAGCACCACGCCCACCGGCAGCCCACTGGTGGCGTAGGCATACACATCAAGCCGCGCGTCGGTAAAGGTCTCGACTGTTACGATCATCGCGTCACGGGCGGTGTTCTCTTCCTCATAACGGCCGGTCTGCTCAAGCATCCCGTCCCGAACCCACCAGCGGGCAGGCTCGAGGTCGGGAGCCTCGTGCGGTCCCCGCACCTGCTCCCACGAGGAGAGACCTGGCGTTGAAAAGTCGCTCTGGAACAAGACGGCGGCGGACACCGCCGGAAGCGACGGTGCGGTCGGAACCCTGGGCGGGCCGCCCGGCCCGGGTGTGCCGGCATTGGGCGAGTCGACCACCCCGCCGGGAGGGACCTCAACGCCGGCCGCCGCGGGAGCGGGGTACAGCGCCGCCTTCGGTCGTGTCGCGATGGCGGCAGGACCTCCCTGCCGGTCGAGCACCTCTGAGCCGAGCAGACCTAGCTGCACTTCGAACTGCGTGCCCGCCTGCTCGGGGTGAAGCTCGAAGCGGTTGCGCTCGAAGTACTGGACCAGGTACATCTTGCCATCCGACTTGCTCCGCTCCTGGAATGGCTCCGAGATAGGGAAGCCGTAGATGGGCAGGCCGCCGGTCCGCTCCCAGTACTCGCGGAACTTGCCGGTCAGGTTATGCCCGGTTTCGGGGAAGAACAGGCCCTGGCCGCTATTGGTCGTGCGGGCGAACGCCGCCTCGCCGCGCCGCCCCTCGGTGATCATCGAGCCGAGTAGTTGTAGCTCCACCTTGTACGGGTCGGGGTTAGACGGGGTGTACGTGAAAAGTGCGCGCTCGAACCACTGCGCGTCATAGCCGCTGGCGGCCGCGTACACCGAGGTGCGGGGCATGCCAAATTGCGCCAGCCCTCCGTGCGCCAGCCAATACGTCTCGAACGGCCCCCAGAGGATTTGCCCCGTCTGGGGGAACGCGATGTCGGCGCGCGCGGGTACCGCCGACTGCACTAACATTGCTAAGGCAAGAGAACCGGATGCAAGGGCAGCAAGCCCCTTCTTCACATCGAGGGTCATGGCGTTCCTCCATTTGCAGGTCGGGGTGCGAGTACTCTACTCCATACAGTATAGCAGCCCGCGGTGGGGGCCGGGCGTTGTTGCACACTTCTTGCGCATGGCGTATAGTGTGCATCGGCCTGCGCGCGGCGGACGCGCGCCGGCTTACATTAAACTAACGACTGAGGACGCCCGAGGTGGCAACGTACCTGGTTTCCGGAGCCGCAGGTTTCATTGGCTCCAACATCGTTGAGGAACTAATGGCGCGCGGCGAGACCGTGCGCGCACTCGACGACTTCTCGACAGGCCGCAGAGCCAACCTGGCGCCGTTCCTCGACCGCATCCAACTGCTCGAAGGGAGCATCATCGACGAAGCGCTGGTGGCGCGAGCCGTGCAGGGCGTGGACTACGTTCTGCACCAGGCTGCGCTCCCCTCCGTACCGAGGTCGGTGACCGACCCGCTCGCCTCGCACGAAGCCAACGCCACGGGCACACTCAAGCTGCTTATCGCCGCCCGAGATGCGGGTGTAAAGCGAGTTGTGTACGCGTCTTCGTCGTCAGTCTACGGCGACAGCCCCGAGCTTCCCAAGCACGAGTCCATGCCCACCCGGCCGCGCTCGCCTTACGCCGTTAACAAGCTGGCAGGCGAGGAATATTGCAAGGTGTTCGCGGCCGTCTACGGCTTGCCCACTGTCGCCCTGCGCTATTTCAACGTTTTCGGCCCCCGGCAAGATCCTACGTCTCAGTACGCTGCCGTTATCCCCGCGTTCATTACTGCCGCACTGGAAGGCAGGCGCCCCGTGGTCCACGGCGACGGCACGCAGACTCGCGACTTCACATTCGTGCAAAACGTTGTCGCCGCCAACCTGCTGGCCTGCGAAACCAACGATGCGGTCGGGGAGGCAGTCAATATCGCTTGCGGGGAGCGCGTGTCGCTGCTAGACCTGCTCTCCGAGGTCGGCCGCATCACCGGCCGTGAGATCGAGCCCCAGTTCGACCCGCCCCGCCCGGGTGACGTGAAGCATTCGCTCGCCGACATAAGCAAGGCCGAGCGGCTGCTGGGATATCGTCCAGCCGTCTCGTTTGCGGAGGGACTGGAGCGTACGGTCGAGTACTTCCGTTCGGGCGAGGCAGGGCAATAGCGCGTGGAGTATGCTGAGTACAAGATAATGTACGAGGCCGAAGATACCCACTGGTGGTATCGAGGGATGCGCGGGTCGATGTTTGCGCTGCTTCGCCTCCACGCCGACCACAAGCGCGAGCTTACGATCCTCGACGCCGGTTGCGGAACGGGCGGCACCCTAAACGCGCTTCGCAAGGCAAAATACTCGCGCCTCGAGGGGTTCGACCTTAACCCCATCGCGCTCGAGTTCTGCCACAAGCGTGGTCTTGACCACGTTCGCTTAGGCTCTATCACCGACATCCCCTACCCCGACGACACGTTCGACATCGTAATCTCGTGCGACGTAGTGACCGACGCAGGCACCGACAATGAAGGCGCGGCGCTTCGCGAGCTGTACCGCGTGCTGCGGCCGGGTGGGCGGCTCTTCCTCAACCTGCCTGCCTTCGCTTTCCTGCGCAGCGAGCACGACCGCGCCACGGATGTCGCTCGCCGTGTGACCCGCCGCGAGATCACCGCCAGGCTGGAGGGCGCGGGCTTCGTCGTGAAGCGAGCGTCTTACTGGAACATGTTCCTCTTCCCGGTCGTGGTGGCGGTGCGCCTGCTGCGCCGCGAAGCCGAGGACGAGAAAGAAGACCCGGCTCGCTCCGACATAGTATTGCCGTCCGGCCCGGTCAACACAGTCCTTAGCGCGCTTGTCCGATTCGAAGCGAAGTTGATGCGTTATGTCAACCTGCCGTTCGGATCGTCGGTAGTAACGCTGGCCGCAAAGCCGAAGGATGCTCGTTCTAAAGAGGCCGGAAAGGCTGTCCGGGCGTAGCAGATTCGACTTGACACCTGGCGAGCGGTTTTTGTATAATCACGGTGCGAATTGCGGAAGTGGCGCAGCGGTAGCGCGTCTCCTTGCCAAGGAGAAGGTCGCGAGTTCGAATCTCGTCTTCCGCTCCAGGGGAAGCTTTAGGGCTTCCCCTTTTTGTTAGGCCGGAGTGGCGAAACGGCATACGCAAGCGACTTAAAATCGCTCGCCTTCGGGCATGCGGGTTCGAATCCCGCCTCCGGCACATTGGGCTTACTTGTTCTAATTCTACGCACCGAATTGGGAGCACAGGGGCGCTGGGGGGCTTTCTGGTCACAGACTGGTCACACGATCCTGTGTGCTCGCAGCCGCTCGAACTCACTGAGAGCCTCTCTACTAGACTGCTGAACACGATACGAGCCTTGTGGCTCCATCGGTTAGCCTCCTTACTCGGCTGCATTGATGAATCGCACACGGCCGCGCCCGCGACTAGGTGCTAGGGCGCGCCAGCACATGTCTCCGTCGTCCCCTTCGCGTTGCCGTTCCTCGTCGTCGTGGGGCTCCTAGGTCTCGGCGTCCTTCTTGGAGCGAGCCCGGGCTCCGCCCCCTTCTTTCTTACTCTTCTCGCAGCGGCTATGCCATTGGCGTCCTTCCCCAAGCCGCTGCCCAGTGCAGCTAACGGGAAAGGAGCACGAGCCCTTGGCCTCCTGCTCTTCCCGTATCTGTAGCTCCGACACCGCCGCCTCTGCCAGGTTACGGCGTCACACAGCCGGGGAAGAACGCGTTCGCCACGATCTTAGAGGCCTGACCCCTCGTGACGTTGTTCGCCCAGCGGAAGTACGGGCGGTTCTGCGGGTCGCACGGCTCCCCCACCCCTCCGCAAGGGTACCCTCCCATCACTCCCCTGTTGCTGAGGCGCATGATGGCCAAGTAGAAGACATTGGTGGGAGGCACATCTGCGTAAATCTGCCCTGAAACAGGCTCGTGGAAACCTGCAGCATGGGACACAATCTGCGACAGCTGCCCCCTGGTAGCGTTAGCACCCCAGCGGAAGTAGGGCCTGTTCTGCGGGTCGCACGGCTCTCCCACTCCTCCGCAGGGATATCCTGTCATCACTCCTCTGGCCGTCAGCCTCTCGATCCACTCGTAGAATGGATTGCTGGGCGGAACATCGGCGTAGGTCTGCCCCGATACGGGCTCCTGGAAGCCCGCTGCGTTGGAGACCACCTTGGAGATCTGGCCCCTCGTTATGTTGTTGTAGGGGCGGAATGTGCCATCAGAGTAGCCGCCCAGCACACCTCTACAGGCAAGGCACCTGACGACGGTGTAGAACGGATCGGTGGGCGGTACGTCTGAGAAGGCGATTGTGCACGGCGTTGGTGTGGCAGTGGATGTTGTTGCAGTGCCGGTTGCGGTAGATGCAGGAGTAGTGATGCCAGTGGCCGTTCGGGACGGCGTTGTGGTGCTCACAGCGGTGCCTGTTGGGGTTGGTGTGGCAACAGATGTGCCTGCGTCGATCTTGCTCACGAAAGCATCGTTATCGCCACCACCATACGTGGGCTGGAGAGGATTGGCCAACGGGAAATTCGTAGAGGAAGTCTTCCCGGTAACGTAAGCGCTCCCGCCGCTATCCACTGCTATCCCCTGACCCTGGTCTGCGTAAGAACCTCCCAGGTAAGTAGAATAGACGAGCGTGCTGCCCGCGGCGCTCAGCTTGCTCACGAACGCA
>DASTEB010000491.1:0-8862 GCA_035710025.1 Chloroflexia bacterium | reverse complement strand
AAGGTCGTCGCTCGACACCGGTCGAGTGCGGCCCAGCCGTTGACCGGGAGGACGCTGTTGTCTCAGCATGATACATGCCATATGCGCGGGCTATGCTGCCGCAAGTTTCGCGCACACGTCAAGGGAAAAGGCTTGCCCGCGGGCCAGCCTCTCCTTTTGCGGCGTTCTGCAGAGTTGGCAACCGCGCCTGTCACACTAGAACACCTTCTTCAGGATTGTAAGGGCGCCCTGCTTCCACGGCACGCGGTGGGACACGCCCGACTGCCCCTCGAAGTCCTTCAGGTGGTCAACGTACCAGCGGTAGTTGCGCACCAGCGCGTCCCTGTTCGAGTACTTCGGTTTGTACCCAAGCACCCGCTCTGCCTTCTCGATCGACACGAACGAGTCCTCGGTCACCGTCTCGTACACCCACTTGTACAGGGGCGACAGGTTCAGCTTCTCAAGGATACGCAGCACCCAGATAGAAAGCCTCGCGGCGGGGATCGGGATGATCTTCTTGCCGTGCCCCGCGGCATCGAGCACCGCCTGGTAGTCGCGCTTGAGCGTGGTGAATACCTTGGCCCCGATGTTGAACGTATCGTTCACTTTCTCGGCGGGCAAGGTCATCGTCAGGTAGATCGCCTCGCACAGGTCTTCCACGTCGAGCAATTGGTAGCGGTTCTTGCCGCTGCCCAGCACCGGGAAGTTGTGCCCGGTGTACGCCCAGTCGTAGAACAGAGCGAACACCCCCAGCCTCTCCGGTCCTATGAACGACTTCGGCCTGATGATCGGCACCGTCAGCCCCTTTGCCCGGTACTCCAGGCACACCATCTCGGCCTGTATCTTGGCCTGCCCGTACGGGCCGACGCCGATCAGCTTGTCGTCCTCGTACAGCGGGTGGTGATCGGGGATGCCGTACACCGCCGTGGACGAGATCATGACGAAGCGGTCCATGTTGCGCTTCAGCGCCTCTTTGAGCAGCGTGCGCGTACCCTCCACGTCGGTCGTGTAGATGTCGTCGGCCGGGTAAAGGGGCAGCGCAGCGGCGGTATGCACCACCTGGTCTACACCTTCCATGGCCCGCTCGACCGCCTTAGGGTCGCGGATGTCGCCCTTGATGATGGTGATCTTGTCCTTCATGTCGGGGTAATCGAAGTCGGCGATGTCCAGCGACACGCACTCGTGGCCCCGCTCGTGCAGGTAACGGATGAGGTTGATGCCGAGGAACCCGGCACCGCCCGTGATAAGTACTTTCATGTCTGTTGCTATCGACTCCTTACTCACTCAAGCTAAGGTAAGCGGCTTCCTGCTGCGGCGCCGCCTGCCCCTCTTCGTTCTGCTTTTTGCCCGTGCCCTCGACCAGCGGCCCCAGCACGTGCAGAACTATGTCGGCCGCGCCGTGCGATATCATGGCCGCCTCTAGCCCGTTCTTCCAGTACAGCAAGCCGAACTGCACCCCCGCGATGCCGTTGAGCGCGAGCGTGCGCACCACCAGCGGCCCGTCGATCTTCGCCAGCCGCGCCACCGCCGGAAGGTGTCCCGCCCCGAACAGGAGCGCTGCCAGCACCGTCGCCGGGAGCATCACGCCCGCCGAGGGCGGCTTCGAGCGGTCGCCCGTCAGCTTGCGCAAGCCCGCAGCCAGAAACGACAGCATGCCAAGCCGCAGCAGCAGTTCCTCGCCGATGCCTCCGTACAGCGTCGCGAGCAGGCCCTTCCACGCCGGGGGCTGCTTGATGCCCGACTGCTTCAGCTTCTCCGCCACGCCCGCGAAGACCGTCCTGTCCAGCCCCGCGATAACCAGCCCTGCCGCCAGGCCTCTCGCCGCCCATTTCGCGGCGTCCTGCCCCGATATACCCGCGCTCTTGCCGCGCATCACCCGCTCAAGATGAGGCGCGCCCATGCCCATCGGCCGCGCGGCCCGCAGGCCAAGCCCCGAGACGAGCGCGAACATTGCCGGACCCTGAACAAGCGCGCCGCCCACGATGGTCTTCATCGAGGCGGGCTTCTTGCCCTGCGCCGCGAGCTGCTTGTTCAGCTCCTCCAGCGTGATGTTGGACATCTCGAGCGAGTACGGCAGCACGGCCACGGCTGACAGCCCGCCCGCCACAGACAGCGACAGCCAGGTCTTCATCACGGCAGGGTCGTCGCTGCCCAGGAAGGCCGCGATCTGCCTCGGTACTTTAGCCATCTATTTCCGCCTACTCAAAGTCTTCGCCAAGCTCCCGGCGCGTCCTGATCTCGCCCTCGTAAATCACCACGCGAGGCTGCGGCCTATCCTCCGTGATTGGACCCTCGGGGTCGCTCCACGGCGTGCCGAGTATCTCGTTCTCCCGCGCGACGTTCGCCTCGTCCAGCTTGTCGAACAGGGGCGTGGGGTTGGGCGCGAGCGCCTGCCCGGCCGGGAGGTCCTGCGGCTCCCAGGCCAGCTTCGACACGTCGCCCTCGAACCCGAGGAGACCATGCAATTCCCGGGCCGAGAACGGCAGGAACGGCGCAGTCAGCACCTTTAGCCGGTTGATCACCGACAGGATCACGTACACCGACGTGGCGGCGCGCTCGCGGTCGGTCTTGAGCGCCTTCCAGGGCGCGGTATCGTCAAGGTAGCGGTTGGCCTCGCCCGCCAGCGCCATCACCTCGCGCAGCGCCTCCTTGAACCGGCAAAGCTCGATCAGCCCGCCCACGCGCTCGAAAGCGGCGCGTGCGGACTCCAGCAGCGCGTTATCCGCCTCGGTGAGTGCACCCGGCTCGGGCACCCTGCCCTCGAACTGCCGGGCTGTGAACGTGAGCATCCTGTGGACGAGGTTGCCGTACGTCGCGACCAATTCGTCGTTGTTGCGGCGGTAAAACTCGGCCCAGGAGAAGGCGGTATCGCGCGTCTCGGGCGCGTTGGCCGTGAGGAAGTAGCGCAGCGGGTCGGGCTTGTACCTGTCGAGGTAGTCTGGCATCCAGGGCACCCCGCCGCCCCCGCGGCTGGTGCTCCCCTTCTCGCCCGTCTCGCCCGTAAGGAATTCGTTGGCGGGCACGTCGTAGGGCAGCATCAACCCCCCGCTGCCGGTCAGCATCGACGGCCAGATAACCGTGTGAAACGAGATATTGTCCTTGCCGATAAAGTAGAACGAGCGGCTGGGCGCGGGCTGCCCTTCCTCCTGCACCCACCAGTCTTTCCACGCGTCGGGCGTGCCCTTTATCTGCGCCCACTCGACCGTGGCCGAAAGGTAGCCGCACACAGCGTCGAACCACACGTAGATGCGCTTATCCTCCTGGTGGTCCAGCCGGTCGGGCAGGTCCTCGGGCACCGGCACGCCGTAATTGAGGTCGCGAGTGTACGCCCTGGGCCGCAATCCCTCGCGTATCCAGTTCAGGGTGAACGAGGTGACGTTGGGCCGCCAGGTATCCCTCTTGGTCTCCATCCATTCCAGCAGTGGCTTCTCGAGTTTGGGCAGATCAAGGAAGAAGTGCTCGCTCTTGCGGAACTCGGGCGTGCTCCCGCACAGGCGGCACCGGATATCGATCAGGTCAATGGGGTCGAGCGGGCGGCCGCAGTTGTCGCATTGGTCGCCCCGCGCCGACCCGTACCCGCAATGCGGGCACGTCCCTTCGACGTAGCGGTCAGGCAGGAAGCGCTTGTCCACCAGGCAGTAGGGCGCGGTGCTCGAATCCTTGAACACGTACCCGTGCTCGTACAGCCCACGGAAGATGTCCTGCACCACCTTCCGGTGGATCGGTGTGGACGTGGTCGTGAATAGGTCGTAAGTGAAACCCATGCGGTGCCACAGGTCGACGTTGAGCCGGTGCATTCGCGCCGCCCACTGTCCGGGCGACACCCCCGCGCCCTCGGCAGCCACCATGATCGGCGTGCCGTTCATGTCGGACCCCGACACCATCAGCACCTCGTTGCCCTTCATGCGGTGGTATCGCGCGAAGATATCGGGCGGCAAATACGCCCCCGCGATGTGCCCCAGGTGGCGCGGTCCGCTCGCATACGGCCACGCGACGGCTACCAGTATCTTCTCGGGTTTCGTGCTCGGCATGCTCTACTATGGTGTAATATGGACTTGACTTGCGCGCATGATTTACCGCGACCCTTTCACGGGCGTACAGAATATTATATACCGAGGGGCCGCACTGCACAACGTAACCGCACGGCCACCTGCGAGCGGTGGGAATGGAGGCGGTGGATATGGCCTGGCTTACCGGCAAGCGTAGACGCGCTCTTGTCATCGCGCTGCTGTTAGCCCTGCCGATGACGTGCGGCGTGCTCTTTGGGACACACCTTGTGCAGCCCAGGTCCGAAATGGACATTCTGCGCGCTATGCCTACGTATCCGGGAGCACGCGACGTCGATTACAGGCTAGCCGCCAAACTGGCGGACTCTGACCCCTTGATTAACCAATTAAACGTGCTCACATATCGCGCGAGCGACCCACCTGAGGCCGTACTCGACTTCTACAAAGTCAAGTTCATAGGTGATGGCGCAGCCGATCAGTTCCCCAATCTGCGCACTTTGGCTGTGCAAAGGACTGAGTACGTCTTTACCGGTTTCCAACTCGAAGATCGGCCGCCCTGGATCGGGGCGCAATACCGGCCCGTCGCTTGCGATGCACGCATCTCGGCGGAGGAGATCGTGAGGAATGGGGAGAAGTTCACCGAGGTCACGGTCGAGCTTTCCACAAGATCACGGAGCAGGCCTTGAAACCCAGGTCGAAGAGCAAACCCGCCCGCGTAAGGCCCATGCTTGGAGGTCCGAAATGGCGAAGCTGCGTACCAGGAAGTGGGGTTGCGCACTGGGCATCACGCTGCTGATTGCGGTGGTGATCATGGCAGTGGGCATCACCAGCACTGTGCTTCTCGGACAATCCAGCACGAGGCCCCTGACTGCGGAGGAGATGCTGCGGTCCCTACCCCTATACCCAGGGGCAGGATTGACGTCGTCCACATCAAGAGACGGATCGTTGTGGCACAACATGAACGGCGCAACAACCAGAGCGGAATACCGGGTGAATGACACGACCGAGGCCGTAATCGACTTCTTTTCAGACAGGCTGGTCCGGGACGGTTGGCAAGGTGGCCGCGGGTCTTCAATTAACGAACTATCCTACTTCCGCCCATCAAGCACATACAGAAACCTCACGCTGAGCGACCGTCCGCCTTGGATCAAGAACGAGAAAATTGAAGTCTTATACATGCTACGCGTTGGTGCGAATCAGGTCTATGGCAACGAGGGAGTCGCCGAGTTCGACATCGAAAGTTCTACCTCGCTGACGTATGTGTATCCCTGACCTATCAACGCAGCGAGTAGTGCCCGGGAACGACCTACCCCTCGCCCGACATATACTCCGCCCTATCAGCCCCCATCCCCCGCTCCAGCCAATCCTCCAGCGACGAATAGAACACCGTTTCGGGCACCTTCGCCCGCTCCTCGGCGTCGTCGCTCGGCGCGGAGGCCCACGTCAGGCTCACCACCGCCAGCGGCTGCGGCTCGTCAGGCAGCAGGTACAGCACGTCGTCGCGGTCCACGCGCGCGCCGACCGCTATCGCCCGCTTGTCATACAGGGGGTGCTCGGGCGCGGTCTCCTTCATCAACGCGTTCTCGGACCCACTCCCCTCGCCGATGCCCACGAACCGCCAGGGCAGCTGCCAGTCCACCTGCTCCATCTGCTCGACCGTCGGGGCCGCCACGTTACGCCTGCCTCTTACGCGCCGCCGGCCGCTTCTTCGGGTACACGCCCCGCAGGTCGTTCATGCGCACCTGCGCGATGTCCTTGAACATCCGGTACGAGTCTTTCAGCGGGTTGATGTTGGCGCTCTTCGAGTAGTACCACTTCACCGGCACTTCCTTCACCCGGTAGCCCCACTTGAGTGCCAGGTACAGCACCTCCACGTCGAACGCCGTGAACATCGGGCCTACTATATCGCCCGCGTCGTCCGCGTACAGGTTCACATTGCGGAACAGCGTCTGCGCCGCCTCGCGCGAGAACGCCTTGAACCCGCACTGCGTGTCGTGGAACTGCGGCAGGGCCACCACGCGCACCAGCGTGTTGAACACCCGCCCCATCAGGTGCCGGTAGAACGGCTCGTCGATGCGCCGCGCTCCCTTGCCCTCGCGGGAGCCCATCGCCACGTCGTACCCATTTTGAAGGTACTTCAGCAGCTTCTCGACCTCCTCGATGGGGGCCGAGAAGTCGGCGTCGGAGTACAGCACGTACTTGCCCCGCGCCGCCAGCATGCCGGTACGCACCGTGAAGCCCTTGCCTCTGTGCGGGTTGCGGATCACCCGCAGGCCGGGGTGCTCCCGCGCCATCTCCTCGATCAGCGACGCCGTGTCGTCCTCCGACCCGTCGTCCACCACGATCACCTCGAACGGGTACGGCCGCCCCTCGAGGTACTCCAGCGCCTTTCCCAGCGCCTCGGGCAGCCGAGCGGCCTCGTTGTACGCCGGGATGACTACCGAAAGCAGCGGCTCGCCGCCCTGCCCGGCCTCAGGCTCGGGGGCGGTGGAAGTGGGCTGGACAGGTTGAGCCGTGCCTCTCATATAGACCGCATGGTACCTCTTCTCGGCTTTCTAGCGCGCAGCACCCTTCGGGCGCATGCAGGCAAGAGTATAACATAGCGCGCGGACGGGGCGCAAAACGCCCGCCTCAGCGACCAGGAGTGCGGACCGCACCCGATGTGCCGTGGTGTCTGACTATCGCAAGTGTATAATCTGACCAGGTTAGCAGCCACTTGCCGGTAACAATGGGCAGCAGCGTGAGGAAGCCAACTCGATGCACGACGTAATGGGCCGCATCAACACGCTCTTAGCCGAGGCTGAGGAAGCCAGCCGGCAACCGGCCCATACCGCCACCCTGCTCAACGTGATCGACGTCCTGCAGGCCGTCCGCGACCAGGCGATGCGCGGCGACCTGAGCCAGCGTAGGCTCGCGAAACACGGCCGTGAGCTTCAGCGCATCGTGCTTGAAGACAAAGACCTTGCCGAAAGCAGACTCGGTCAGCGCCTGCTGCACATGTCGTCTCAGCTAATGGGCGACTGACAACGCCTACGCCCAACTCTCGGCGATCTGCCGCACTTCCTCTATCGTGCTCGCATCCTGCGGGCGCTTGTCGGGCCGCAGGCGCACTATCCGGGGGAAGCGCAGCGCGTACCCGCTCTTGTGGCGCGGGCTGGGCTGTATCCGGTCGAACGCTACCTCGATCACCACCAGCGGCTCGACCAGCCTCACCCTCCCGAAGTCGCGTATCGTGTGCGCCTTGAACCACTCGGTCATCTCGGTGATCTCGGCGTCGGTCAGCCCCGAGTACGCCTTACCCACGTTCAATAGCTGCCTGTCCGGCCCCAGCACCGCGAACGTGTAGTCCGACAGCATCTTGTTGCGCTTGCCGTTGCCCCACTCCACCGCCGTCACCACCACGTCCAGCGTTGCGAGCGCCCGCTTCACCTTGAGCCACGCCTTGCCGCGCTTGCCCGGCGAATAGGCCGACCCTGGCATCTTCACCATAAGCCCCTCGTTGCCGCGCTCCCGCGCCGCGTCGAACATCGCGTCGAGCACCGGCTTGTCCTCGAACTCCTCCTCGCCGTCGCGGGGGCCGTCGTCCAGCGCTCTCACCGGCACCAATTCGGTCGGCGCCTTCACCAGCGGGTAGGGCAACTCCAGCGAGGCAAGCAATTCCTTCCGCTTCGACAGCGGCTCGTCTAGCAGCACCACGCCGTCCAGGTACAGCAGGTCAAACACCATGCACGCCACCGGCACCTCGGCCATCAACTCGGCCGACACCGTCTTGCGCCCAAGCCGCTTCTGCAGCGCGCTGAACATCATGGACCGTCCGTCCGCCTCCGAGTACGCCACCACCTCGCCGTCGAATATCACCCCGTGCGGGATGCCTGCCAGTGCCGCCGCTACCTCGGGGAACCTGTGCGCCACCGGGTCGAGCGTGCGCGAGAACATCTCGACGCGACCGCCCTCGCTGTGTAGCTGGGCGCGCACCCCGTCGTATTTGTCCTCGATGAACACCTCAGTTTCGCTTCGGTTGCGCGCCTCGGCTAGCAGGTCTGCGGGCTTCTCGGCGGGCGTGGCGAGCATGAACTTCAGCGGGTGGAACAGCCTCATGCTTGCCTGCCCAAGCCGCCCGTGCCGGGCCATCAGCGCCGTCTCGCCTATGTCCCCCACCAGCATGTTGACCCGCTGTATCTCCTCCGTCTTAAGCCCGGCCATGCGGGCCAGCGCCTCCTCGACCAGCGACTCCTTCAACCCCATGCGCATGTCGCCCGTCACCAGCTTGACGATGTACTTGGCCTCGACAGGCGTGGCCCGCGCCAGCAGCCCCCGAAGCAGCACCGCCTTTGCACCGGTGCCCCGCGTGTGGGCGATCGTCTCGAAGCACTCCTGCGCTTCCTGCAAGGTGATGGGCCTGCCCGGCTCGACAGGCTCCCGCGGCATGATCTGCTCGGCCACGTCGCCCAGATCGCCCAACCGCACGGCCAGCGTGCCCAATTCGCCCGGCTCGACGCCCGATAGGTCCACCATCACGGCCGACGCATTCGCCCAGCCCACATTCAACGTGCGCGCATCCGACACCGGAAAGGGATTGCCCGACAGCAGCCGGCACGCCACCGGCAGGTCGTCGTCGGACAACCCGCCCAGGTACTCGGCCAGCAGGTCGGCGGGCTTCTCGGCGGGAGTGGCGAGCATGAACTTCAGCGGGTGGAACAGCCTCATGCTTGCCTGCCCAAGCCGCCCGTGCCGCGCCATCAGCGCCGTCTCGCCTATATCCCCCACCAGCATGTTGACCCGCTGTATCTCCTCCGTCTTAAGCCCGGCCATGCGGGCCAGCGCCTCCTCGACCAGCGACTCCTTCAACCCCATGCGCATGTCGCCCGTCACCAGC
>DASTEB010000490.1:0-6785 GCA_035710025.1 Chloroflexia bacterium | reverse complement strand
AGGCCGAGCAGCACCTCGTTGGGCGTGCCGGCGAACTCGGGGTGGTACTCGAAGCGGGAGCGCTCGAAGTACTGCACGACGTATTCGTTGCCGCTCTGCGGGTCGGTCTCCTTTATTTCTTCGGTGATCGGGTAGCCGAATACGGCCAGGCCGCCGTTACCCTCCCAGAAGGCGAGGAACGGGCCGGATACGTTGTGCCCCGTCTCGGGGAAGAAGCGCGCTCCCTCGATGGGATCGACGGCAGGCTCGGGGGCGTGTGCGAGCGCGGCGAGGCGGCCCATGACGATCACGTTGTCCAGGGCCGGGTGCTTCTCGATGCGGGCGCGCTCGAAGTACTGTGCGACGTACTCCTCGCCCGTCACCTCGTCTACCTCACGCATGCGGTCGGAGATGGGCAGGCCCAGCAGGGCGAGGCCGCCGTGCTCCTGCCAGTAGGTATAGAAGTCGGAGGCGACGAAGTATCCGGTCTCCTGGAAGTAGACGCGGCTGACGTCGGGCACGGCCGCCTCGAACGTCCACTCGGTCGTGTGCGAAGCGCCGCTGCCGGTCTGAAGGGTAACGGCCGCGGAGTGCGTTCCTTCGGCGCGCGCGGGCGCGGTGCCGCTCACGCGGTAGCGGCCGTTGGGCAGCGTCTCCAGGTTGGCGGGCACGTCCTTGCCGTCCACCGTAAGGCTGGCGGACTGCGCAGGGGCAGCCCACTGCACGACCAGGGAGATAGCCACGTCGCTTCCGGCGAGTCGAGGCGCGCCCGGCTCGGGCACGCGCCGCACGACGCTTGCCGGGGCGACCACCACCGGGGTCACTTCGATCTGGGGCGTGGGGGTGGTGGGCACACCTGTCCAGAACTGCCACGCGGCGCGGCCGATGTTGCCCGCGCGGTCGGCGGCGACCACTACCACTTCGTGCCGGCCCTCGGTCACGACTGCATTGGCGTTGACGTTCTGGCGAAGCGGGCTGGCCCCGGTCATGATCGGCTGGAGCGGCTGCCCGTCGAGCGTAATCGAGGCTGTGGTGACGGGCGCAACGCCCACGGCTACAAACATGATGCTAATGTCGCCGGGCGACAGCGTGGCATCGGGCGGAGGGTATATCTCGGAGAACTCGACGGGGGCCGGGGCTATGCCTCTCGCCGTGCGCATGGCGTACGGGTCGGAATTGAGGGCGATGCTGCCCGCGATAGCCAGCAGGGCCAGCAGGGTGGTGGGGCCGATCAGCCCGCGCACCCTGTCCCAGAACCCGCTCTTCTCGTCGTAGGGCGCTTCGGGAGCGTCAAGCTCGACCTCGGCCTCCTCGAACGCGGCCACCCGCGAGGGGTCGAGGCTGCCCACCAGCCTGTCGCCTTCGAGCACGGGGATGGCGGGCTGTTCGTCGGGGTGCAGGCCGCGCTGCTCGACCATCGCCACGACCTTGCTGATGGACATGTCGGGCGTGACGGCGAGCATCTGGCCGGGGCGGTCCATGACGGCGGTGACGGGCGTGGTGGGCCAGTCACCCTGCAGGAGCTTATCGGCCTGGGACAGCGTAACCACGCCCAGCACGGAGCCGTTCGAGGTGACGGCAAGCGGGGCGTCGGGGGCGTAGTAGGGGTGCTTGTACACCAGGTCGGCCACCGTCGACTCGGGGCTGATCACGTCTTTGGGGGAAGCATCGGCCATGACGTCGCGCACCTTCAACTCTGACATGGCGTTACGCAGCAGGTTGAGCTGCTTGCCCTTCTCCTCGGCCTCGCGCGCCGCCCAGCCGACGATCACGAGCGCCAGGGCGATGATCCATTCCTGGCTGGACAGGCCGACGTACGCGCCCGCCACCACCATGCCGAGCGACGTGATCTCGCCCACCACGCGGGTGAACAGCAGGCCGCGCTCGCGCTCGCCCGAGAACCAGTGAAGGATGTTGGTCAGCAGGCGGCCGCCGTCGAAAGGTATGCCGGGTATGAGGTTGACCACCCCCACGAACAGGTTGATCCACCCGAGGGGGATGAGCACCGCCCTCGCGAGGCCCGCAAACCCTTCGTTGCTGTGCCTGATATCAGAAAGGGCCAGCAACCCCACGCCGAGCAGCAGGCTGAACAGCATGGCGGCGATGATAGAGATGATCATGCGGCCGCTGCCGATCTCGTCCAGGCGGTAGGGCGCGGCGGCCCCGAAGGGGTAGAGGGTAACGCCGCGCTTGCTGAAGCGCCCTACGTACGCGCGCACAAGCTCGCGCATGATCACGGTCGCCAGGTACAGGGCCATGATCAGGATGGCGGCCAGCCAGTACACCGCGCCGGAGTGCCCGGGGAAGTTGTCGGGAATCCACAGCAGGGCAAGACCCCACAACCCCAGCAGCGTAATGAACAGCCAGGTGTAATTCAGGCTCAGTACCAGCGGGCCGAAGCGCCCGATCAGCACGGACCACTTCATAGCGTTATCCCCTTTTCACACAAAGGCGTAAAGACGCAAAGGGTAACGCAGAGTTATTAGTGTTTGGCCCGGGTGTCCGGCAAGCATAGTCGCCAACCCCCTGTAATCTTTGCGTCTTTGTGTCTTTGTGTTTCGTCTACTAAACCGCGACGGCGGCGACTTGCGCGGCCCCGCTGCGCAGGGCTTTGCGGTTGGTCTCGAGCGTCGAGCGGTGGCGCTCGCCCAGGCGCTCCTCGAGCACTTTGTCGAGCGTGTCCAGGCTCACTACGCCTGTGGACTCGGCCAGCGCGCCGACCATGACCACGTTGGCCGCCTGGGGCAGGCCGAGGTCGTCGGCGATCTCTTTGGCGGGGATGGGGAACTCGCGGATGTCGTCGCGGCCCGAGCGCGCCTCGATCAGCGCCGAGTCGAGCAGCAGCAGGCCGCCCGGCTTGACCTTCGCGGCATACTTATCCATCGACGGGTTGTTGAGCACGATGACCGCTGTCGGCCGGTTGGTGAGGGGCGAGCCGATCTCCTCGTCCGAGATCATGACGGTGCAGTTGGCGGTGCCGCCGCGCATCTCGGGACCGTAGGACGGTATCCAGGTGACGTGCAGCCCTTCGGCGAGGGCGGCATACGACAGCAATTGCCCGGCAAACAGCACGCCCTGGCCGCCGAAGCCGGAGATGATGATTTCCTGGTGCATTGGTATCTCCTTCTCCTTTAGCCCAGCGCCTTGACCGCGTCGCTGACCTTGTAGTCGCCGAGCGGGTAGTAGGGCACCATGGCGTCTTTGATGAAGGCCAGCGCGTCCTTCGGCTTCATGTTCCAGTTGACCGGGCAGGACGACAGCAGTTCGACCATCGAGAAGCCCAACCCGTTGAGCTGCGCCTGGAATGCCGTCTTGATGGCCTTGCGGGCCTTGTTGATGTTGCCGGGGTCGTGCAGCGAGCGGCGCACCACGTAGGCCGCGCCGTCCAGCGTGGACAGCATCTCGGACATCCTGATGGGCCACCCGGCCAGGTGTACGTCGCGCCCGGTGGGCGACGAGGTAGTCTTCATGTCGGGCAGGGTGGTGGGGGCCATCTGGCCGCCGGTCATGCCGTACACGGCGTTGTTCACGAAGATGACGGTGATATTCTCGCCCCGCGCGGCGGCATGGACGATCTCGGCCGCGCCGATGGATGCCAGGTCGCCGTCGCCCTGGTAAGTGAACACCACGCGCTCCGGGTACACGCGCTTGATGCCGGTAGCCATCGCGGGGGCTCGCCCGTGGGCGGCCTCGACGAAGTCGCACTCGAAGTAGTTGTAGGCGAACACCGAGCAGCCGACGGAGGCAACGCCGATGGTGCGCTCCACCAGGCCAAGCTCACTAAGCACCTCGGCCACAAGGCGGTTGCCCACGCCGTGGGTACAGCCGGGGCAGTAGTGCGTGACCACGGGGGTGAGGGCGTCGGGCCGTTCGTAGACGACGGGCAGGTCCTCGAGCGTGAAGGTATCGGGTGTCAGGATATCGGTAGCCATTAGTAACCTCCCACCAGGGCCATGCCGGCCACCTCGGTGTACGACAGATCCGCTTCGGCCGCCTCGATGCGAGCCAGTATCTCGTCGGGCATGGGTATCACGCCGCCCGTCTTACCCAGGAAGTCGACCTTGCAGCCGGGGGCGAGCGACAGGCGCACATCCTCCACCATCTGACCGGCGTTCATCTCGACCACCAGGAAGTGCTTCACGCGCTCAGACAGGGCGTGCAGCGGCTCGGTCGGGAACGGCCACAGGCTGATAGGCCGGAACAGCCCGACTGGGATGCCCCTGCTGCGGGCCGCCTTCACGGCCGACTGGGCCACGCGGGCCGCGGTGCCGAAGCCCACGACCACGATCTCAGCGTCCTCGGTCCAGCGCTCAGCGTAGCGCACCTCGTTGGCCTGCACGCGCGCCTGCTTTTCCTGTACCCTGTTATTCAGCTCCTCAAGCCCCTCGGGCAGCAGGGCCAGCGACGTGATAGTGCGCCGCGGGCGGCCCTCCGCGCCCGTCGTCTCCCAGCCCTGGTCCTCGCGCACTATCTCGCGCATCGGGGGCATCTCGACAGGCTCCATCATCTGGCCGATGGTGCCGTCGGCGGCAATCACCACGATGGAGCGGTACTTCATCGCCAGATCGAACGCTTCATAAGTAAGGTCGACCGCTTCCTGCACCGATGCGGGCGCGAGCACGATCGGGTGGTAGTCGCCGTGGCCCCCGCCCTTGGTCAACTGGAAGTAATCGGACTGTGACGGGGCGATATTGCCCAGGCCCGGCCCGCCTCGCATGACGTCAACCAGCACGCAGGGCACCTCTGACGCGGAGATATAAGACATCCCCTCCTGCATGAGGGACACGCCGGGGCTGGATGAAGACGACATGGCGCGTGCCCCGGCGCAGGCAGCGCCGTACACCATGTTGATCGCGGCAAGCTCGCTCTCGGCCTGGATAAATACTCGGCCAAGCTCGGGCATCCGGCGAGAGAGGTACTCCAGTAGCTCGGTCTGCGGAGTGATGGGGTAGCCGAAATAGGCCTCCACTCCGGCGCGTACCGCAGCCTCAGCTATTGCCTGGTTGCCTTCCCATAGTTCTGTGGACATAGATAGTGACCTCGCTGTCGCTATTTTGGCGGCCGCATGGGGCGGCCTTTGGTGAAACCCTACGCGCCCGCCGCGACGGGTTGCTTTTCGCCCGCGGCCGGGCGCTTCGCCGCCTCGCGGTAGACCGTGATGGCGACGTCAGGGCAGATGGTGGAACAGAGCAGGCACCCGGTACAGGCGCCTGATGGGTCGATCAGAACAGCGGGGTGGTACCCCCGGGCTGTGAAGCGGTCGTCCATGTGGATGAGGTCCTTGGGACAAACAGTGGTACACAGCTCACAGCCTTTGCACCTGTTCTCGTCGATGGAAATCGTGCCTCGCATTGACTACCCCCTTGTAGTAGTGCAGGATCGCGCGCCCTCTCCGCACAGGCGCGCGAAAGAGGGACTGTCTCAGTCTCACTGTAACAGCCGCCGGTAAAGTAATGGGTATAAAGGGGTGAAAGCGAAGTGGAAAGGCGCCTAGCAGATGCGCGGAAGCTGCTCGCCGCTGAGCATATCCACGATGCGCGACACGCCGATTAGGCTCTTGATGGTCACCTGGCCGCGCCCGTCGTCGGTCACCCGGCCGATAAGGGAGGCGTTCTCGGCCTGGGGGAAGGCGCGCATGATGTCGAGCGCGCGCTCGGCCTGCACGGCGGGGAGGAAGGCGACGAATCGCCCCTCGTTCGCCACGTGCAGCGGGTCGAGGCCGAGCAATTCGCACGCGCCGCGCACCGAGTCGCCCACGGGGATGTCGCGCTCGACCACGGCGATGTTACGGCCCGAGGCCTCGGCTATCTCCACCAGCGCGCTGGCAAGCCCGCCCCGGGTGAGGTCGCGCAGGCAGTGTATCTCTATGCCCGCGTCCAGCAGAGAGGCGACCACCCCGTTCAGTGGGGCGCAGTCGCTCTCGATGGCAGAGTCGAACTCCAACCCCTCGCGGACTGCCATGATGGCGATGCCGTGCCGCCCGATGTCGCCGCTGAGGAGCACCGCGTCGCCCGGGCGCACGCTCTCGGGCGCGATAAGCAGGTCGTGCTCGATGGCGCCCACGCCTGCGGTGTTGATGAAGATGCCGTCGCCCTTGCCCCGGTCGACCACCTTGGTATCGCCCGTGACGATGCTCACGCCCGCCTCGGCCGCCGCCTGCTTCATGGACGACACCACTCTCCAGAGGGTTTCCATCGGCAGCCCTTCTTCGAGGATGAAGCCCGCGCTCAGGTAGAGGGGCCGCGCCCCGCACATGGCGAGGTCGTTCACCGTGCCGTTGACGGAAAGCGACCCGATATCGCCGCCGGGGAAGAAGAGCGGCCGGACCACATGAGAGTCGGTGCTGAAGGCGAGGCGTGCGCCGTCGAGCCGGAACACCGCGCCGTCGTGCCGCGACTCGAGCAGGGCGTTGGAGAAGGACGGCACAATCATGCGCTCGATGAGATTGTGCATGAGCTTGCCGCCCCCACCGTGCGCCATGAGCACCTGTGGGTACTCAGATACCGGTATAGGGCACGAAAGCACGAAGTCCTGCGAGTCTGCGGTCATGGGGGGTCCTTTTTGGTGAAACGCAAAGGCGCAAAGACGCAAAGGTTTTGAAGGTTGCACCGATGTCGATTGAGCACCCGGGCAAACCCTTACATTCTCTGCGTGTTCTCTGCGACCTCTGCGTCTCTGCGGTTCAATCCATAAAACCTTTGCGTCTTAGCGTCTTTGCGTTTCGAGCACGTTCTCAGCGTTGGCGCCGCGGTAGCGGTAGTAGGCGGCGCAGGCGCCCTCGGACGAGACCATGGGCGCGCCCAGCG
>DASTEB010000489.1:0-7231 GCA_035710025.1 Chloroflexia bacterium | reverse complement strand
CCGTTGGAAGTCACTTCGAACGAGTAGTTGCCCGGCTCGGTGATGCTGAGCGTGCCGGTCCACCTGCCCTGCATCGACCCCATGACGAGCGCTTCGGGGCTATGGCGGTAGCCCACAAAGCCGTCCATCCGAGCGTGCAGCAGACTTGACGTCATGTTGCCCGCCTCGGGCGCCAACAGGTCGCTAATAGGAGACCCAATCTGCCCCAACAGCGCCCGGCCCGGCCCCTGCCAGATGAACTGCCTGGCAATAGGCTCAAAGGCCGACCCACCGACCTGCCACTGCACCGCGACCTGGTCGGCCTCGGACTGGAGCGCGCCCTCGACGTAGATGTCGTGCACGCCCCGCGCAAGCAAAAGCTCCACCTCGGCTCGAGGCGCCCCCGGGCTTGTGACTGCCACTTCTTGCCCATCGAGGACGATGAGCGCGTCGCCCTGGTTCTCCAGACTAAACTTGTAGCGGCCGTACGCGGGCGCGACAATCTGCCCGGTCCACGAGGCGCGCACAGGATATGCCAGCCCACCGGGCGGCGGCGCGTTGGTGCCGATGCCCTCTTCCTGCCTCTCGATGGCCGGTCCCTGCTCAGGCGTGTACACCGCCGTCGACACGCGCCGGGCGTCTATCTGCTCCTTCTTCACACGGTACGAAGTGAAGATCTGCGGCCCGCGCCCCTCGGGGCCGTATACGAACGGCTCGACTTCACCGCCCGGGTAATAGGCCTGCAGCACCGGCAGGTAGTGCCTGTTCAGCTCCCACACCATAAACACCACGTCGCGGTCGCCGTTGTCGGTGATGGGTAACTCGTTCGACGGGTTGGTCATGTCTTCGCCGGGCGTGCGGAAGTTGACGAAGCGGTTGTCGCCGTGTCCCCAGTAGATCAGGTGGATGCCGATGTCGTAGTAATGGGGCACAGGGCGTCCCTCGGAGGTGACGCGCTTGTTCATCTGCTGGACGAAGTATGCCTGCCCGACCACCTCCGGGTAGGGCCACGAGGCCATATACCTGTTGAAGTAATCGTTGAAGTTGATCCATCCCAGGTAAGCCAGAAACGCCGCGATGCTCACGCCCGTCGCCGCATAGCCCAGTCCTCGCCTCAGCCGCGGTGCGCGGTCGGTCTCGCGCAGGCCTCCGAGCAGGCCCATGAACTCAGCGGCCAACTTGTTCAGCGGCACGGCAATCAGGATCGCCACCGCCGGAATCAGCCCTGCGAGGCGCGGCAGATACGGCGCATCGATAGTCAGGGCGCCGCCCGCCAGGATGGTCATCCAGAACCACAGGTTGAGCGTTCCGAACCGGGCGTCCTTCCACCGCCAGAACGCCCACGCCAGCCCTATTATCAGGAACGCCGCCTCCAGAGGCTTCGCGGCCGGTTCAAACGTGAATGTGTAGAACGACGAGAGGTCATGGCGGTAAGTAAAGATGGACAGAGTGGTAGTCGTCTGCCCCCAGATGGCACGCGGCCAGTAACCGTCCTCGGCGAGCTGCACGCTCATCGGCGTCTTCTCGAACGCGAACGGAAGCCACGGATAGATAGCGGCCGGGTCGGGCGCCTTCAGGCCCAGGTAGAGGGGGTCGTGCGTGGCGTTGTGCTGTGACGCCATACGACCCTCGTTGACCGGGCTGAAGATGGACTTGTCCTGCGTCCGGCTGTCCATGTCGAACTTGTGGTCGACGTAGTACACGATCCAGGGCGTCGCCATCGCCACGGCTGCCACGGCGAGAATCACGAACTTGCCCCCGTACTGCCACGCAGTACGCAACTGGTACATTGCGGCTCCTCGCCACGCCGCTCCGCGTGTCATGCCGGGGCTGAGCCTTCGCAGCTCAGACGCCTTGCCGGGCAGGCGCGCCAGCGGCAGGAACACGAGCACATAGGCCACCACCGCCGCCAGGATGAACGGCGAAAGCCTGCCCGCGAAGTAATAGTACAGGCCGAGGGTGAACGAGAAGCCCGACAGTGCGAAGTTGAGCGTTCGCAAGTCGCGCAGGCCCCGCATGAGGAAGTACAGGCCGGTGACCAGGAAGAACGGCGTAGCTATATTGTTCAGGCCGACGCGTCCGAAGTAAACAGACGCGCCCATCACGGCGAGCAGCACGCTCGCGATAAGCGCCGCTCGCACCCCGAACCACATGCGCACCAGCCCGTAGAAAGGCAACACCATGAGCGTGCCCATAAGCGCGGCGAACAGCCGCAGGCCGAACAGGTTCCACCCGGCCACGGCCATGGTAGCTGCCTGGCTGTAGAACGAGAAGTTGGGGTGGGCGAACCAGCCGGTCATGAAGGGCGAGATGCGGTCGCCGGACAGGATCGCGAGCGCGTTCATGCCGAACTCGCCCTCGTCGCCGTGCATGCCGCCCGTCAGGTCGTCGAGCCGGTACAGGCGGAACACCAGCGCGACCACCACGATCCCCGCCACAAGCGCGATCTCGGCCCAGCGCGGCAGGCGCAAGTCGGTTCGGTCCTCGATGTCGACGGCGTCCGCGTCCTGCGATGTACGCTCTTGCTTCGGCTCGCGCAAGAACGCCCCGGCGATGATGAGAAGACTGAGCACCCAGCCCCAGCCGCCGACGGCCGAGAAGTAGTCCTGCCGGATCAGGTTGGCGCAGTACAGGTTCAGCCCAAGCCCCGCGAACGCAACCACATAGCGGGGCCATGGCCCTCCGAGGAAGGGGAACC
This sequence comes from Chloroflexia bacterium, assembly GCA_035710025.1. GTDB lineage: Bacteria > Chloroflexota > Chloroflexia > QHBQ01 > JADMIH01 > JADMIH01. The sequence goes on along the minus strand of DASTEB010000489.1, from coordinate 4,554 downwards.
GGTCCATGGCTTGCGTCCAGCGCGCGCGCACGAGCGCCACACGCTCTCTCGCACTCGGGGCCGGCGCAGGCCGGAGAGGCTGGACGGGTTCTGCCGGTACGGGCTCGGGTACGTAGGGCGGCGCCTCGGGCTCGGCGGGCGCAGTTATTTGCCCGGATCTTGATCGCACGCTGCCCGTGCCGGCGGCTGCGGCCTCGCCGGCGCCGTCCGCTGCCGAGACTGATCTGCGGCGCACCGGCAGTTCGGCGTGTACCGGCGGCGCGAGCGCATTTGCCGGCTCGGGCGTTGCTTCGGCGGGCAGCTCGGCAGGCTCAGGTGTGTTCCGGCCCGGGCGCCGCTCGCGCCGAGGCAGCGGCTCGGCCAGTGTTGACTTATTGCGGTAGGTGCCCGCCCACGCGACGATCACGACCAGTATGGCGATAAAGTACCACCTGATAGACGTTACTACGTCGCGCTCGACTGTGAGTATGCGCTGCGCGTTTATGGCCAGTGCTACGCCGATAGCTCCCAGCCAGAACCCTCGCGTTCTGACGACGAAGTTGTCTCTCAATCGGCTCCACAGCGACCGCTGCGGCGTGGGCGTTGCGCCGTCTCCGGCGGCAGTGCCGGTAGGCGCGCACGGCGCTACGGGGGCGGGAGCTGCCTCCTCAGGCTCGTGCCCGTTAGAGCCGGAAGGGGTCGGGGCGATCTCTCCGGCGGTATCCTCGGTGGTGCCCGGCGTGCCCGCCTGGAACCTTAGAGGGGTCATCCTTCGGATACCGAAGGGCGAAGCCCCGGCGAAGGCGAACGCCGGGCGCTGAGGTACGAGCGCGCTGAGAAACGAGTGAATACCGGTCGCGATGGGCCGCAAGCGCGCCTCGACCGTCGCGCCAATTGAGGGCGCCGCCGGAAGAAGCTCGGCATCGGGTCGGTCGTCGCCGCCGGGGCCTTCCGCGGCGCCGCCCGTTGCGCCGGGCCGGGTGCGGCGGCCGCTGAACCACGCAATTCCAAGGCACGCCAGTACGATCAGGGCGATCAGCGCGGCGGGCCAGATGCTCCCGCGCCACGCAGCCTGCGAAAGGGCATCGCCAAGCTCGTCACTCTTCAGATAGCCGAAGTACGGTGTCACAAACGAAGGGAAGAAACCCGCCAGGTTGAGGTCGCGCAGCCACGCCACGTCCAGCCAATCAAGCAGAACCGGCAGCCCGTTCACGAACAAGTTGGCCTTTCCGGTCGGCTGGTTGAACATCCACTGAGGCTGTACGATGAAGCCCCACATCGTCAGCAGGGAAAGGAGCAGCAGCGCGCCGTAAACGCCCAGGTACGCGGCGCTCTTAATGTTACTAAGCGCGTACGCAAATGGCAAGGCGGCAAGCGGCAGCACCGAGGTCAAGTAGCGCGCGGGCGGGCACCACTCGCCCCACCACTGCGCGTAATTGGCCACCACCAGCACGTAAGGCAGGCCGATCAGCCCCAGCCAGAGCAGGTCACGGCGCGCCTCGCTGCGTGTCCCCATGAGCAGCAGCCCCACCAGGGCCAATATGAAGACGGGCGAGGCGACGAACAGCCCCCATTGCTGGTCGAGGAACAGGCCCACCAGCCCCCGCAGAGTGCCCGCCACGTCGTTGATGCCCGCGTGGTCGGCCGGGTTGGGGAAGGGCATCCCGTAGCGGTGCATGAAGAACGCGGCCAGCAGACCGGCCGACACGACCGGCGGCAGGAGGAGCGCAGTGTACCGCGCGGCGCGTCGAGGCTCGCGGTGGCGGCGGTCCTGCACGATGTAATACAGTGCGAGGCCCAGGCAAATCGGCGCGAAGCGGTAGTGCAGCCACGGCAAGAACGCAATGCTGTAACCCACCAGCGAGGTCTGCAGGAAGTTGTTGTCCATCAGCCGGATCCGCCGGAACGCGTAGATCACGAACACCGCGGCCGGAAGCTCGGGGAAGATGAGGTAGGAGTAGGGCATGAAGGGCACGGTGAAAGCGAACGCGGCCCACGTGAGCACGCCGGGCAGTACGCGGCCCGTGCTCTCTCTCGCCAGCAGGTAGACCATTGCCGCGAGCAGCGCGCCCATCGCGTTGAGGAAGAAGATCACCCCGAGCCTATCGCCGATGGCGTAAGCGGGTAGCACAAGCAGCGACATCCCCAGCCCGTGCTTGGAGTAAAGCTCGCCGTCCGGGTTGTCATAGTTGACAGGGTAGGCGCGGTATATCGAGGCGCACTGGCGCGAGGCGGGCGAAATCATGGCCGGGTGCGGCGGAAGCGGGTAGGGAGCGCCGCGCCACCCGCGCCAGTCCTCGGGGAAAGCCGCCCACGCTTGCTGCCCATCGAAGGAATAGAAGCTAGGATAGAAGCGGGCTTCGTCCTGGGCTATGTAGTTGTTGCACTCGTTGATGTCGCGGTCTTCGATGATGCTGATCGCGGTCATCAGGTAGAACGGCTCGTCGCCGGACACCGGGTCGAGGTACTGAGCCATCCTGGGCGTGAACGCGGCCAGCACGGCTAGAGTGACCAGGAACACCGCCCAGCCTTCCCAGGCGGGCACGCGGGCACGCTCCACTGGCACGGTGGCGGGCGCGGCAGTAGGCACGCTCTCCTCCGCGGGAACGGCAAGCCCCGTCTGGTAGCGCAGAAGCCTGGGGAGAGGCAGCACGCTCAGCGCCTGCCGGTAAAGGGTCATCAAGAAGGTCACTTGGCGGGGAGGATGCGCGGCCGGAGATGTAGGGGAATCATCGAGGGAGCCCTGGAACCGGAATGATTGCACGGCACGCGGCAGGAATGGGTCTGTACAGCGCGCCGCCTTCGATTGTATCACCCGCGCGTGCAAGGCGTCAAACCGTTACAGCGCAGCGCGTCCGGCACAAGCGTGTGGTATAATCCGGCAATGGCCGAGCCTATGCTTCCCGAACCACCCGCGCGTGCTCCAGCGGACGCTTCCGGCGCGCGCCACAGGTCCTTCCGCCGCCGAATTACCCAGGTGCTCACGCGGCCGGGGACCGGCGGCCCGTCCATTGCCACGCCGCTCCTTTGCGAGCACCCACGCGCCCGCTTCGAGCCGCACTTTACGGCCCGCGACTACATCACCGGGTCCGAGTTCATGGTCGGCTACTGCCACGAATGCCGCCTGCACGTCACGTGGCCCCCGCCTACCGAGGATGCGCTTGCGTCGTTCTATCCTCCGGCATATTACGGCAGTGGACGGCGCTTCGCGGTGGCGGTCGAGCGCCTGCTCGAAGGACTATACACCTACCGCGCTCACCACATCGAGCAGCGCCAGACTCCCGGCAAGGTGCTCGACGTGGGCTGCGGGCGCGGGCTGCTCCTCTCGAGGCTGCGCAGCCGGGGCTGGGATACCATCGGCACCGAGCTAAGCGAGGAGGCCGCCGCGCACGCCCGACACCTCGGCCTGCCCGTGCTCACCGGCAAGTTGGAAGAGATCGGCTTTCCCAACGGCGAGTTCGACATGGTGATCCTGTGGCACGTGCTGGAGCACGTACGCGCTCCCCGTGCCATGCTACAAGAAGTAGCGCGCATCTTGAAGCCAGGCGGCACGCTGCTCGTCGCCGTGCCGAACTTCGCCAGCCTGGAGGCGCGAATGTCCGGCCCCGGCTGGTTCCACCTCGATGTGCCGCGCCACCTGACGCACTTCACGCCACGCTCCCTGCGCGACGTGCTTGACCAGGCGGGTCTCTCGGTGTTCGATGTGAACTTCTTTTCGACCGAGTACGACTTCTTCAGCTACGTGCAAAGCACGCAGAACCGCCTGGGACTGCCCCAGAACCTGCTGTACAACCTGCTGCGCACCCGGAGCGCCAAGTTCGCCCGGCGCGGTCGGGGCCAAGCAACCCTTCTGCAGATCGCGCTTACCCTGGCTACTGCGCCCCTCCTCGCGGCTGCTTCGGTCGTGTACGCGCCGGTTGTGGCAGCCCTTGGCCGGGGCGCGACGATCGCCGCATACGCCCGCAAGCGTCCCTGACCACCTGGCGCTAGGGCGGCCCAACTCCGGGCACAGGCGGGCCCTCGAGCGGGAGCCAGTAGGCGGTCCTGTCGGGGTGCAGGCTCGCGAGGTAGGCGTTCGCGTCACGCCCCAGGTCGCGCACGTAGACCGCCGGCCCGTCGAGCAGCGGGCTATTAGCGAAGAACGCCTTGCCGTAGTCGCGGTTGCGCCGTGACGGGTGCAATTCGACGAACACCAGCGCGCCGGTCAACCCGGCCCCTTCGGCGCGCGACAGCGCATCGGGCGTGATGTCGTTGTAGTAGCGATAGGTCGAGGCCTGCCACGGGATGTTTTGCGTCAGCGTGTACAGTGTGAACACGGCGAAGATAGCGCCGGGCACGGCCCACCGCGCACGGCCCCGCCATGCCGCCCCGGCAACACGCGCCGACACCCTGCCCAGCAGGTCCAGGCCGCGGCCCGCCACCAGCAAGAAGAACGGCATCGCCTCGTACCAGTAGCGCGGCCCATAGATCGTCGTGGACGACCACCACGCGAAGTACGCGAGCACCAGCCCACCGCCCGAAAGCCACAGCAGAGCGTCCCAGCCGATCCGCCGCACGCCGCGCTCGCCCACCCAC
>DASTEB010000488.1:0-3768 GCA_035710025.1 Chloroflexia bacterium | reverse complement strand
CCCGAGCCGGGGATGCCGGGCTACCAGCGGCACATCGAGCAGGCCGTCATAGAGCTGTGCAAGGCGTCGAGGGGGCGGGCGCTGATCCTGTTCACCTCGCACAGCGCGGTGCGCGCCACGTACAAGGGCGTGCAGCGGCAGTTGGAGGACGCGGGCGTCATGGTGCTTGGGCACAACATAGACGGCTCGCGGCGGCAGCTGCTGGAGAGGTTCAAGAACAACCCGAATACGGTGCTGCTCGGCACGTCGTCCTTCTGGGAGGGGATCGATGTGGTGGGCGATGCGCTGTCGGTGCTGGTGATAGCCAAGCTGCCCTTCTCGGTGCCGACCGATCCTGTGTTCGCGGCGCGGGCCGAGGGGTTCGAGGACGCGTTCTCGCAATACTCGGTGCCACAGGCCATCCTCAAGTTCAAGCAGGGGTTCGGGCGGCTGATCCGGTCGAAGCAGGACCGGGGCGTGGTGGTGGTGCTCGACCGGCGGGTGATCTCCAAGCGGTACGGGCAGAGCTTCATCAATTCGCTGCCTGACTGCACAGTGAAGCACGGTCCGACGGCCAACCTGCCGGGCGAGGTCGTGGACTGGCTGGGTGGATAATGTCGTCACCGGATTCCCGCCGCACGCTACGGATCCCATAGTGACAACCCGCAACCCGCGCACATGGGCGATGGGTCGTACGTGTGCTCCCGGCTACGGTGTGATTACTGTAGAGCACCCCATGACATTCAGGCGCGCATCGCCCAATGGGAGTGACAGACCGTCGCAGTGTCGTTCTGAGGCGGACGCAGTGGCTCTTCCCGTGAGGTCGATTATCATGGGGTTGGGCACCGGCCCGCCTCGGGCGGGCGACGTTCTCGAACCATACCTCAGGGTAAGCTCGAAGTCTCTCGATTCAATGCCGATGCTTGAGCCTGAGAAATTCACGAATAACGCGGCGCACAAGCATGTCAGCGCGAGCCCTGCGGTGAGTATCAGCGCTATGCGTCCGGCCACGCTCTGTCGAGTAGTCGAGGTATCGTCTCTGCTGTTCATAGGGCTTGTGGGACGATTATAGCCCATGTAGAGGAGTGCCCGTAGGCCCATTGGCGGGTAGACAACCGGCGGCTGAAACGGGTAAGATGGGGCCAGGCATTGGGTTCGCTGACGCTTGCGCTCTACCCCCCTCGTGCCAAGCTCCGGAGATACAGCCGCATATGTCGAGGCCGAACCCTCAGGCGCCAACGCAGCCGGATACGGCCCGGTCCACCGGTCTGCACAATCTGCCCGCGCAGCCCACCCCTATCTTGGGCCGCGAGCGTGACGTGCGCGCCGTGGTCGACAGGCTGCTGCGCCACGACGTGCGGCTGGTCACCCTTGTCGGGCCGGGGGGCGTGGGCAAGACCCGCCTCGCCGTCGAGGTGGCCGAGGACGTGGCTAACCACTTCGCCGACGGCGTTTGGTTCGTCGCCCTCGCCACCATAGCCGACCCCGCGCTGGTGGTGCCCACCATCGCCCAGACGCTCGACCTCCACTCGCAGCCCGGCCAGTCAATAACCGCGCTCGACCTCGTCAACGCGGCCCTGCGCGACCGCGAGACCCTGCTTGTGCTCGACAACTTCGAGCAGTTGATGTCCGCCGCCCAGGAGCTTGCCGGCATCATGTCGAGCTGCCCCGGCCTGAAGCTGCTTGCCACGAGCCGCTCGCCCCTGCAGCTTCGCGGCGAGCAGGAGTACCCCGTGCCGCCCCTCGCCCTGCCCGCGGCGGGCAGCAAGGTGGTGAGCGTGGAGGCGCTGCGTCAGTACTCCGCCGTGGCCCTGTTCCAGGAGCGTGCCGCCGCCGTGCGCCCCGACTTCGAGCTTACCCCGACTAACGCCAACGTGGTGGTCGAGATCTGCGCTCGGCTCGACGGCCTGCCCCTCGCCATCGAGCTTGTGGCCGCGCGGGTGAAGCTGCTGCAGCCCCAGGCCATACTGCCGCGCCTGCAGAAGCGCCTGCAACTGCTCACGGGCGGCGCGCAGGACCTGCCGGGCCGCCAGCAGACGATGCGCAACGCCATCGACTGGAGCTACGGCCTGCTCACACCCCAGGAACAGCAGCTATTCCGCAGGCTGTCGGTGTTCGTGGGCGGGTGGACGCTGGACGCCGCCGAAACGGTGTGTGACCCGGGCGACGACTCAGGCACTGTGCTCGACGGTATCGGCTCGCTCATCAACAAGAGCCTGCTGCGCCAGGTGGAGGCCGGCGACGTCGAGGCCGAGCCGCGCTACGATATGCTTGAGACGATACGCGAGTTCGCCGTCGAGCGGCTGGAGGATGCGGGCGAGGCCGATGCGCTGCGGCGGGCGCATGCCCGATACTTCGCGGAGCTTGCCGAGCGCATGGAGCCGCTGTTGGTCGGTGCGACGCAGAAAGATTGCATCGACCGCCTGGAGCGCGAGCACGACAACCTGCGCGCCGCGCTCAGATGGAGCCTGTATTCGCCCGACGGCGCCGAGGTGGGCATGAGGCTGGTGGGCGCGCTGGGGCGGTTCTGGAGCTCGCGCGATTACCTGGCCGAGGGCAGGCGCTGGGTGGAGAGTTTCCTCGCGCTACCGCATGCCGCCGAGCCTACGGCACTGCGGGCCAGAGTGTTGAACACAGGCGCGGCGCTGGCCGATAACCAGAACGACTGGGCGGCGGTGCGGGCGTACGCGGTCGAGCGCATCGGCATCAAGAAGCGGTTGGGCGACATGTCGAACGTGTCGGGCAATTACGTTCTGCTGGCAAAAGCAGCCAGCGCCGAAGAGGACTTCGACGCTGCGCGCGATCTGCTGGAGGCCGGCATCGAGGTGGCAAGGACAGCCGGAGACGACCTGGGGTATGCACACTGCGCCAACGGGCTGGGCGAGCTAGCCCGGCTGCTGGGCGACTACGACACCGCCCGCCACTACTACGAAAGCTGCCTGGCGATCTTCCGGAGCGCGGGTCACAGCCAGGGGATAGGCTTCGTGCTGCACAACCTGGCGCACGTGAACCTGCACGGCGGCGATCACGCACGGGCGGGAGTCCTACTCGACGAGGCGCTTGCCCTGTACAGGGTACTGGGCAACAGGCTGGGCACCGCCATGTGCGTTGCGGCGATGTCGGGAGTGGCGCTCGGGCAGGGCGAAGCGCAGCGGGCGGCCCGGCTGCTCGGGGCGGCGCAGGCGCTGCTCGAGTCAGTTGGCGCGCTGCTCGACCCGGCCGACGTGATGGAGTACCGCCGCAACGAAGATGCGGCCCGCGCCCGGTTGGGCGAGGCTGCATTCCTAGCCGCCTGGGCCGAGGGCCGCGCCATGACCCCCGAGCAGGTGACCGCTATCGAGGGCGTAACGGAAGCAGCACCGGAACGTGCCGAGCAGCCGGAGTCCGCGCCAATGGTGCGAGACAGCGCGCAGTCCGCGCCGGCCGCGTCGGGCCTGAGCGCGAGAGAGCTTGACGTGCTGCGGCTGGTGGCCGAGGGCCTGAGCGACGCCGACGTTGCATCGCGGCTGGTGCTCAGCCCGCACACGGTGCGCGCGCACCTGCGCAACATCTACAGCAAAATCGGGGTAGCTTCGCGCAGCGCGGCCACCAGGTACGCCGCCGACCACGGACTGGTGTGAGCCGAGCCTAGCGGCTGTCGAGCGCCCGGCGGCCCAGCAGGCTGAGCAGCACGTTGTAGGGGGCCGGGTTCTCGGGGTGGAACTCGAAGCGGGCGCGCTCGAAGTACTGCACCCAGTAGGTCTTGCCGTCCTCGGCGCGCTCCTGCAGCTCGTCCGAGATGGGGTAGCC
>DASTEB010000487.1:0-19073 GCA_035710025.1 Chloroflexia bacterium | reverse complement strand
CGAGCGCGACGGTGCAGGTGCAGGCGCTGTATCTGTCGGTAGGCGAGGCTGAGGACGTTCCCCTTAGCGAGAAGAACATCGAGTCGCGCCTGGACAAGTACAACGAGGCGCTGAGCCGCATGCGCGACGGCCACTTCGAGCCAAAGCCCGACGACCGCCGCTGCCCGCGCTGCCCCTACTATTTTGTGTGCCCTGCGGGCGGCGAAACCCCTTGACAGGCCGCACGGACCGCGATACAATACGCTCACGGATAGAACATTTGTGCTATAACGCAGGCACGAATTCGTAGCGGGTGAAGTTGTACATTGCGGAGGTGCGGCCCATGCAGCGCGACGACCATGCGCCGGCGGCCCACTACCTGGAGAGCGTGAAACGAGAGGTGGCCCGGATGGTGCTGTCGCGTACGGACGGGCCGCGCTACCGGGTGCGGTACGAGCGGGCGGGGCTTCCCTACGGCCCCACCGACGAGGGGTTGGTGCGCTGGGTGCAGGAGATCGTGCTCGCCCGCCTGTCCGACGCGCCCCCGTCCAACGGCCTGTCCCGCCCGGGCAGCCTGTGATTTTCCGGTCTGCGTGACCGTTCTCTATTGAGTAAAAGGTGCTCAAAGGGAGCGCCCGGAGTGTTCAACCGGAAAGGAGAAGTCATGCTGCTCAAGAACAAGAACGCCGTTATCTACGGAGCAGGAGGACATGTAGGAAGTAGCGTCGCCCGCGCCTTCGCGCTTGAGGGCGCCAGGGTATTTCTCACAGGCCCCACGCCGGCGAAGGTCGAGGCAGTGGCCGAAGAGATACGCGCTGCCGGGGGGACTGCAGAGGCGGCCGAAGTTGACGCCCTCGACCCGCGGGCCATTGAGGCGCACCTGGAAGAGGTGGTGAAAAAGGCGGGCTGGATAGATGTCTCGTTCAACGCGGCCTGGATCAGGGGCGACCTGCAGGGTACCCCGCTCATCGAGATGACCTGGGAGGACTTCACTACTCCCGTCCTGACGGGCGTCAAGACGCACTTCCTCACGGCGACTGCCGCGGCCCGTCACATGGTGCGGAGGAAGTCTGGCGTCATCCTGACGCTGTCGTCGTCCGCGGCCGGACTGTCGGGACGCGACCGCCGCTTCCACAAGACCGGGGGCTTCAGCACGGCGTGCGTCGCTATCGAAGGGTTGACCCGCAGCCTGGCGGGCGAGCTTGGCCCCCACGGAATCCGCGTCGTCTGCCTGCGGCCCAATGCGCTTCCCGAGACATGGGCCGAGGACCCCACCGAGGTCAGGACGTATATGGAAGACGGCACGGCGCTTGGACGCATGCCGACGCTTGAAGAGGTCGGCAATGCCGCGGTCTTTGCGGCTTCCGACCGGGCAGGCGCGATGACCGGCGCCGTGGTCAACCTGACCTGCGGCTCGATCATGGATTAGGGAATCGGGCATAGTAGAGGCCCATGTTCGCTGCATGCGGCGGGCATGGGCCATGTCAACCACCCTTGCCGGTGCCTCAATCAGGTCCAGCCAAATAACTGCGCTCGATGCGGCAGGGCGGCCGCAGGGTGAAACTTGTCCCGCTCAACTGCCGCGGAAAAGCGCGGCGATTTCGGCGCGGACCTGCTCGGGGCGCTCGATAAAGGAGAAATGCCCGCAGTCCTCCAACAGGGCGAAGCGTGCCCCTGGAATGGCACGGGCGACGTGCTCGGCGCACTCTACGGGGATGAAGTCGTAGTCGCCGTGTAAGACCAGCGTTGGGATATTGAGCCGCCGGAGCGCGGGGAGCAAGTCGTAGTCTTCTACGAGCCACGTTTGCTCCGCCAGCCGGCCCTCGATGGCCCGCGCTCTCAGCACGCCCTCTTTTGTGAAGCTTGCTCGCAGGCGCTCGACCACGCTCTCGAGGTGCTCCGGCTGCCTGATAGTCGGCTTGAAGTGGATCCGGCAGTACGCGGCAAAGGTGTCGGGATCGCCTTCCTCATACCCGGCGGTGGAGCGAAACGCCTTTAGCCTCTCCAGGTCGTCGGGCGTTCGTTTCTCAGGGAGCTCCTGCCGCAAGAACAAGTAGTCGCCGTGCGAAACGGGGGCGGTATTCAGCAGTATCAGGTGCGACACGCGCTCCGGATGGTGGGTCGCGTACTCCAGCGCGAGTAGCCCGCCCCACGAGTGCCCCAGCACCGCGACCGATTCCAGGCCGAAGTGCTCGCGCAAGTGCTCTATGTCCTCGACCTCTGAACGGACGGTGACGTCTTCGGGGCGCACGCCCTCCGCCGATCTACCACGCCCCCTCTGGTCGTAGTAGATCAGGCGGTAGGAATCGGCCAGGAGGTCGAGGTCGGGGAGCAGGTAGGTGTGGTCGAACTCGGGTCCGCCGTGCAGCACGACGACCGGGTGTCCCCGGCCGGTTTCGCGGTAATACAGGGCGGCGCCACCTACCGGGATGTAACCGTCACGCGGCGCAGTCCGGTAGGACGGGAGATTTGCGCCCATCGCACAAGTCTTCCTTTCCCTTCCGGCTGCGCTCCGTGTGTAGGTCTAGCCGGGGGTATTCCCTTCGTTTTCTACAGGCACGTGCGCCAGGCCCGCCGCCATCATGTCGGGCGAAAGCAGGGGCATGGTCGTCCTGGCGCTCTTGCGCAGTCGCGCGGCGCGGGGCTGAGGCCGAGGGATGCCCTCGAACAGCGCCTCGAACTCGGTCCCGTCCAGCGTCTCGCGCTCGATTAGCAGCTCGCTGATATCGACCAGTTTCTCTTTGTGCGTAGTCAAGATGTTGATGGCGCGAGCGTAGGCCTCGTTCACCAGGTTGCGAACTTCCTCGTCGATCGTGCGGGCCACTTCCTCCGAGTAGGTCACTTCGTGGTCCGACGTGCCGCCCAGGAAGTTGCCGCCCGCCCTGCGGCCCAGCGATACCAGGCCCAGGCGCTGGCTCATGCCGTACTTCATCACCATGCCGCGGGCTATGTCGGTGGCCCGCTCCAGGTCGTTCGATGCGCCGGTGGTCACTTCGTCGAAGATGACCTCCTCGGCAGCACGCCCGCCCAGGATGAAGACGAGGTAGTCGTTGAACTGCGAGCGCGACTGCAGGTAGCGGTCCTCGCCGGGCAGCACCCGCGTGTACCCACCCGCCATGCCGCGGGCGATGATGCTCACCTTGTGTACCGGGTCGACGTGCGCCAGCATCCGCGCGGTCAGCGCGTGGCCTACCTCGTGGTACGCGGTGATCGCCTTCTCCTGCTCGGAGATGATGCGCGACTTGCGCTCAGGTCCGGCCAGCACCCGGTCGACTGCTTCCTCAAGCTCGTGCAGCCCGACGGAGTGCTTGCTGCGCCTCACCGCGAGGATGGCGGCCTCGTTCACCAGGTTCTCAAGGTCGGCGCCCGAGAAGCCCGGGGTCATCTTGGCGATGGTGTCGAGAGTGACGCCCTTCTCAAGCGGCTTGCCGCGGGCGTGTACTTTCAGGATGGCGGTGCGGCCCTTGATGTCGGGCTTGTCCAGCATCACCTGGCGGTCGAAGCGGCCGGGGCGCAGCAGTGCGGGGTCGAGCACGTCGGGTCGGTTGGTGGCCGCGATTACGATGATGTGCGTGCGGTTGTCGAACCCGTCCATCTCGACCAGAAGCTGGTTGAGCGTCTGCTCGCGCTCTTCGTTCGACACGTGCATGTGGCCCGACGAGCGCCTGCGGCCCACGGCATCGATCTCATCGATGAAGATGACGCAGGGCATGCTCTTGCGGGCCTGGGCGAACAGGTCCCGCACGCGGCTGGCGCCGACGCCCACGAACATCTCGACGAACTCAGAGCCTGAGATGGAGAAGAAGGGAACGCCCGCCTGCCCGGCCACGGCCCGCGAGATCAGCGTCTTGCCGGTGCCCGGAGGGCCGACGAGCAGCACGCCCTTGGGGCTGCGCGCGCCCATGCGCGAGAACTTCTCGGGGTGCTTGAGGAACTCGACTATTTCGGTAAGCTCTTGCTTGGCCTCGTCCACCCCGGCCACGTCGTCAAAAGTGACGCGGGGCAGACTCTCGCCCATTGCCACGTTGCGCGCCTTCGACTTGCCCACGCCGCCGATAGCCGAGCGGCCCTGGCCCCTGATAATAAGGAAGGTAGCGGAGCCGACAATGGCTGCGAGCATCAGGAAGCCAAACAGGCCCCCCGTGTTCGCGGTGCGCTCGACCACTATGTCAGGCATGGCGCTCGCCGGTACGTCGCCCGCGGTCAGCGCCTCCTGCACGCTAACCTGCCACTCTTTGATAGCGGTGACCTTGCCCCGGGCGGGGTCTTTGTAGAATACAGATATTTCGTTGCTGCCTTCATTCAGCTCGATGCGGGCCACCTGGCCGGCGCGCACGTCGGCGATGACCTGCGATATAGGCACCTGCACCTGGTTTCGTGTCTGGGCGGTGGCGACGGCCACGAGAATGATCGACAGCGCGATACCCGCCAGTATAAGCATCGAAATGCGGCCGCGGCGGGGTAACTTACGGAATGATCTCTTTATATATGCTGGGCTGACGTAGTGCTTCAGTTTCAACCTTGATTTCAAAATAACCTCCCACCATCTCCGGGCGGTGCTTTGCGAGAGCGATGGCGCGGCGCCCTCCGTATGCTGCGGGAGAGCGCCTACTGAGTTTACCAGTATTTGCTGGAATCCTGCAAAGGCGAGCCCTGGTACAAAGGGCACGGATGGCGCGCGCCAAAGGTGGTATGCAGCCTCAGCCGCCCTAGGCGAGCGAGCGCGCCTTCGGGATTCGGAACCAGAAGGTGCTGCCGCCGCCGACGTTGGCGTCTACCCCGATCTGCCCGCCGTGCGCCTTGACGATCTCGCTGCTGATGTACAGGCCCAGGCCAAGCCCCTGCTTCTTCGGCGGCACGGGCCTCACTTCCAGTCCCTGCGCGCTGCGCTGCAGGCCGCCGGGGCCTGCGCCCGCGGGCACGGGCACGGGTACAGGCACGGTCACCGCCTCGACCACGGCCGCGTTTAGCGGCCCGGTCTGGTAGTAGCGGTCGAACAGGCGCTCGCGCTGCTCGTGCGGGATGCCGGGGCCGCGGTCGCTCACGCTCACGCGCACCCACGTACCTTCGTCCTCTACTTCTACGCGCACGGGTGACGCATCGGGTGTATAACGCAGCGCATTGCCCACCAGGTTGGACAGCACTTCCTCAAGTCGCGTCCCGTCCCACACGCCGACCACCTGCGGCGGGGTGACTATCTCAATAGGGTGGTGGCCGTCGTCGGTCGTTTGGTAGTCGGATACGACGGTGCGGGCGATCGCCGCCAGGTCGACCGTATCGAGGTCGAGCACCAGGCGGCCAAGCTGGATGCGCGAGGCGTCGAGCAGGCGCTCGATAAGCTCGGTCAGCCGGGTGATCTGCCTGCCCATCACCTGCACGTGTCTGACCATGGCCGGATCGGGTTCGGGAGCCGAGGCGACCCGCCGCTGCAATAACTGGTGGTGCCCCGACAGGGCGGTGAGGGGGTTACGAAGCTCGTGGGCGGCCGTGGCGATGAACTCGTCCTTGCGCTGGTCCAGCTCGCGCATTCGGGTGACGTCCTGCATCACCACCACCGCGGCCGTGATCTGGCCGTCCTCATCGGTGATGGGCGCGGCCCCCGTCAGCATGTGCCTGGTGCCCGAGAGCGTGGAGGCCGTAAACTCGATGTCGTGTACGGCCCGGCCCTCTCTCAGCACGCGGGCAACCGGCATCTCCTCGGGGCCGAGCAACTCGCCGTCGGGCGTTCGAATCTTGAAGTGGGCGGTGCGCTCCCGCGCGTCCAGCCGGTTCCACACGTCGGCCGGGAAGATCGACTCGGCAAGCTCGTTCTGCAGAATCACCCGGCTGTCGGGTACGGTGGACAACCTGACGGGCACCGGCAAGTTGTCGATCACGGCCTGCAGGCGCCGCCGCTCATTCTCCACCCGCTCGCGCGCCTCGTCCTCCACGTGGGCCTCGCGCTGCGCCGTCCTCAGCGCGACGAACCCGCTGCCTACCGACACGATGCCCAGCACGACCAGCAGCCACAATTCGATGTTGCCCACGTTGACTCGCTGGGCGTTCAACTGGACGATGAGAGACCGCACCGCCTCATCAAGCGCGTCGTTTGCCTGGCGCACGCTGTCGTAGGCCTGATCGCCCGCCAGCAGCCTGCGCGCCACGTCGCTGCTCATCACGGGCGCGGGCTGCCCTGTGCGCTCGATCTCGGCGTTGGCCCAGGCGCTTTTCCAGTTCTCGATGCTCGAATTGAAGCTCTCAACCAGCGGCCGCAATTGCACACCCGTGGTCGCGTTGGCGACGGCGTTCGTCGTGGCCGTGACGGGCTGGGTGCCCTCCAGCGCGCCGATCTCGACCGCCATGCGGTCCCACAGGCCGGGCAGGCGGGCTTCGGCTTCGCGGTACAGGTCGACGTTGCGGGTGTCGCCCGTGAGGATGTAGTCGCGCGTGGCAAGCTCCATCTGGTCGGCGGCCCGCCTGATCTCCTGCCGCAGCGTGCCGATGGCGAGGGCCTTGCGCGAATTGCTGAAGAGCACCTGAGCCGTGAGGGTCGCGAGAATACCGCCCACTGCCAGCGTCGTGACAAGAGCCACCAGCACCCCGATCAATACCTGGGTGCTGCGTATCCTTCTGGCTAGCGGCGATTGCTCGGGCATATGGTCCTGGCCGGTTCGTGATGTGGGCGGGCGCAGCTCTTGAGGGGCGGACAGCACCGGACGCGTGTGGTGAACCGGCGGCCCTGGCGGTGCGGGGGGCGCGGGCGGGCGGTATGGGTCAGCGCTCGGGGAATGGGCGAGCGGCGCAGCGGTTATAGACCGCCACACAGTAGATACGCACGCCCGGTGCGCCGGGTTGTAGTCTTCCCCCCGCGGCCGGATTGTGTAAAACTGACGGCCAACCGCGTGTGGATTGCGTCGCGGCGGCCGCGTGCTGCTTGCTATACTCCGACCGAATCGTGGTGTCGAAGGCCGGCGGCTCCGTGCGGCGCGGCCTCGCCCAAACGAATCTTGGACATATTATACACGCCAACGCACACTACCAACAGTCGGGACGACGGACAATATGGTATTCGGACGACTGACGGCGCGAGCCGCGACGCGCAACCACGCAACATCGAGAGGCTGGGCCGGCAGGCGGCGCGGCGCGGGCGGGGCTATCACCGGCCCGCTGCCGCCCGAGCCGGACGACGAACAGCCTCCCGAGGCCGAGCTTGACCGCTTCAGCGCGCCGGTGCTCAGCCAGGTGGTCGAGCGCAAGGGGCCGGCCGGCACGGCGGTCGAAGCGGTGCGCCTGGCGGTGGAGCGGCGGCGCAACAGGCCGAGGCCCCAGAAGACGCGCAGCGCTATTCTGTTCGACCGGATGCTGCTCGCGCTGGAGATAGCGGGCGCGCTGGTCGTGGCCTGGCTGGCCTTCCAGTACATTTACACGGTCTATTTTGACAAGGGCACGCCCCGGCGCCTGAGCGCACCCGCGATTGCCGCCACCCAGACGGCGCGGGCAAACGCCGCGGCGGCTCCCACGGCCACGCCCACGCTGTTCGCCGAGGTCGCGCCGCCCGAGACAGGCGGGCCGGAGGACGCGGAGGGCGCGACGGGCGACGGGCCGGCCGCGGGCGAAGGCTCAGAGGCAGGACCAACCGTCGAGCCGACGCAGACGCCGGTTCCTACGCCGACTTTCGAGCCGGAGCTGCTGCTGCCCAACCGGCTGCGCATACCGGTGATGTTCCTCGACAGCCCGGTACACGAGGTCGAGGTGAACATGGGCGAGTGGGACGTGTCGCCGCTCGACGTGGGGCACCACGTGGGCACGGGCAACCCCGGCGAGGCGGGCAACGTGGTGCTGGCGGCCCACCGGGACATCAATTCGGCGCTGTTCCGCGAATTGGACAGGCTGGAGCCGGGCGACGAGGTGTTCGTGTACAACGCTCTTCGCGAGTACCGCTACGTCGTGCAGGAGAGCTTTGTCGTCAACCCGGGCGACGTGGACGTGATGGAGCCGACGGGCGACAAGCGCGTGACCCTGATCACGTGCACGCCGATCGGGCTGGCTACGCAGAGGCTAATCGTAGTAGCTGCGCTGGACGAAACGTACGCGGCGGGGCCGTAGGGAACAGGGAAGTAAGAAACAGGCACAAGATGGGCACGCACGCGGCGCGGGCCGCGAGGCGGGCCGGGGTAGGAGGCACACATGATCAACTACATCTCGCACCAGGCGAACAAGAGCGCGGCCGCCGCGCTGGCGCTGCTGGTCTGCGTGGCGCTGGCCCTGGCACTCGCCCCGCCGGCCTCCGCTCAGACGTCGGGCGGCAGGCTGGGCGGCGCGGTCACGGTGACCGGGGGTAACGCCTCGGGGATCACCGTGGAATTGCGCCAGCGCAGCAACGGCGGCGAGGACACGCTGCTCGCCACAGCGACCACCAACGACCAGGGCATGTACGAATTCACGGGCCAGCCCAGCGCGCCGAACGACGCCTTCTACTACGTCAAGTTCAGCGGCGGCACCGGCACGCTGGCGGCGTGGTACTCGTTCCCCATCATCTACGTGTCGGGGAGCGATTTCACCGTGCCCTCGGTCGAGATGGCCGACGTCAAGCTGATGCTGCCGCAGGGTGCGGCGCTGAGCCTGCCGAATAGCTTGCAGTGGAACCCTCGCCGCTCGGGCGAGACGTACCGCGTGTTCGTGTACGCCGCGGGCCAGCCCGACAAGGCCGTGCTCGACAGCGGGAGCCTGGGCATGCGCACCGAGTTCGCGCTTGCCGAGGGCGCGCTGCCCAACGGCAGCTACGAGGCGGTGGTGCAGGTGCGCGACGCGGTGGTGGGCTACGGGCAGAGCCGCGCTCGATTTACGTTCACGATCGGCCCGGCGCCAACCGCCGCCCCGACCCAGCCGCTGCTGCCTCCCATGCAGCCGACGGCAGCCCCCGCGCCCGCGGCCCCCGCCCCGCCGTCGCTCGGACAGGGCGAGGCTGTGCCGCCCGCGCAGACCGAGCCGCAAGCGCCCGCCGCCCCGGCCCCGGCCCCGGCTCAGCCTCAGCAGCCCGCGGCCCCCGGCCAGGCGCCCACGGGCAGCGACCCCGGCACCGGACCCGCACCCGCCGCCCCCGGCGCTGCAGGGCAGGCCGGCAGTCCAAGCGCGGGCAGCGACCCCGCACCGAACAACCCGGGCGGCGCGCAACCCGCCACCGAGCCGGGCGAGGAGGGCGAGGGAGAGATCCCCGCGGGCGCGTACGCCCCGGCGCCCGACGTGCAGGTGAGCGTGAGCGCCGACCGGACCGAGGTGCAGCAGGGCCAGGGCATGGTGTACCGCGTCGAGGTGATCAACCAGGGCCGGGCCGAAGCGCAGGGCGTGGTCGTGACCGACGAATTGCCCGCAGGCGTGGTGGTCGACCCCGCCGCGACGCGCTCGACCCACGGCACAGTGTTCATCGAGGGCAGCCGCGTTACCGTGCAGGTAGGCACGCTGCCGCCGGAGGGCCGCGCGGTGGTCGATATCCCGGTGAGCGTGGCAGGGCAGGCGGGCATGAGCATAGTCAACCAGGCGACTGTGGAGTTCTCGGGCGCGGAAACGCCTGTGCAGTCCAACAGCCTGGTGGCGCAGGTAGCAGCGCCGGCGGCCGCGCCCGAGCAGGCGCCCGCCGCGTCCATGCCCAAGGCCCCGGTGGAAGAGCCTGCACAGGCGCCCGCGCAAACCCAGCCGCAGGAGCCGGCCCAGACACAGCCTCAAGCCCCGGCGCAAGCGCCTGTCCAGACTCAGCCTCAGGCACCGGCCCAGGCACCCGCGAAGAGCCAGCCACAGGCCCCGGCGAAGAAGCCCGTCGCCGCGCCGCCCGCGTCCACTTCAGGTAGCGCGCAGCAGGCGCCGCCCGCCGCGAAGCAGAACGCGCCGATACCGAAGACGGGCGGCGGCTTCCCGGTGGTGTTCGCCCTGGTCGTGCTGATGCTAACCCTGTTCGTTCGTTACCTCAGGGGGCGGACCTACCGCCGTGTTTAGGTTATAATGGTATACGCCTAGACAACTCAGCAGGAGCCAGCACCCCTACGGTCTGGCTCTTGTGACGACAGGGAGCAATCCGAAAGGACGCCAACCATGGATATGAACCTCACCGAGTTGATCCGCGACGTGCCAGACTTCCCGGTGCCCGGTATCCTCTTCCGCGACATTACTACCCTGCTCAAGGAAGGCCCAGCCTTTCAGCAAGTGATCGACCGGCTGTGCGATCAGCTGAGCACCGTCAAGGTCGACAGGGTGGTGGCTATCGAGAGCCGCGGATTCATCTTCGGCGCGCCCATCGCCTACAAGCTGGGCGTCGGTTTCGTGCCGGTGCGCAAGCTCGGCAAGCTCCCCGCCGACACCATCTCCGCGGAGTACGACCTGGAGTACGGCACGAACACGGTGGAGATGCACCGCGACGCCATAAAGCCGGGCGAGCACGTGGTGATCGTGGACGACCTGCTGGCGACCGGCGGCACCACCCGCGCCACCATCGAGCTTGTGGAGCAGCTTGGCGGCGAGATTTCGGCGCTAGCCTTCCTGATCGAATTGACCGAGCTTGGGGCGCGCGAGTACCTGGACGAGTACAAGATCATCACGCTGATCCGGTACTGATCGCCCTCACTCAGATAGTGTCCATCTAGCGCGCTGCCTCTCCCTCGTGTGAGGCGGCGCGTTCCCGCGTCCCCAGTTCTCGCCGCACCCACGCGCCCACCCGCTCGGGCGCGATCCGCCTCTTCGCGAGCGCACGGCCCAACGCGATGCTTTTGCGTGACAGGGCGAGGTCAAGCTCGGTGCCGTGTCCCATGCCCGAGGCGGGCAGGCGGCGCAGGATGCCCGGCGCGTTCCACTCGTGGTAGCGTGCAAGCAGGTCGGCGATGCGCGGCCCCCAGGTGTAGGCCACGGCGGCGAAGTACCAGAAGTGCTGCACCTGGTTGCTGCCGTCGTCGGCCGCGAAGCCGGAGCTCCCGAACCGGTTGGCCGCCGACTCGACCTTCCAGCCCATGCGCCGGGCGGCGTACATCCACGCCCGGTCGAAGAAGCCCGACACAATGGCGGCCCAATTGGAGCGCGCGCCCAGCGTGAGCCGGCTCACGTCGAGCACGAACGCGTCATAGTCGCCCTGCGCGGTTTCGGCCGCGTGCTCAGTTACGAGGGCGAACGCCTCGAGGTCGCTCACATTGCCGATGATGTCGTGGTAGTACGCTTCGAGCGCGGCCCGGCGCGCCCCTGCCTCTTTGCTCATACCCCCTAATATACCCCGGCCGGGCACAGGATTGCAGCCGAGGGTATAATGGCCCATGCGATCAGGAGGCAACCCCCGATGAAACGGCACCCCGCGCTCCGCGAGCTATCGTCCGACCACCACCAGGGCCTCGTCCACGCCCGCAGCCTGGTGAAAGCAGCCGACAGCGGGCAGGATGTCGAGCAAACCGCCCGCGACTTCCTCGCCTTCTGGCGCGAGCACACCACCCGCCACTTCCGCGAGGAAGAGGAGGTGCTGCTGCCCGCCTACGCCCGCTACGCCGACCCGTCCGACCCCGCAGCCGTGCGCGTGCTGGTGGACCACGTACACATCCGCCGCCACACCGCCGACCTCGACCGTCAGCTTGCCGAGGGAGAGCCGTCCGTCGATACCATGCGCCGGATAGGGGAGATGCTGCGCGCCCATATCCGCCACGAGGAAGACGTGCTGTTCCCCATGATCGAGCAGGCGCTGCCCGAGCCTGAGCTTGCGGCCCTGCCCGCGCTGATGGGCCACGTGCAGGGCGGCGCCGCGGCAGGGGAGGGCGACGCACCCGATATGGAGTTGACATAAGATGCGCGTCGGTATTGGCCTGCCCGCGACAATCCCCGGCACGCCCGGCGGCCTGGTGCTCGACTGGGCGAGGCGCGCCGAGGAGCGCGGGTTCTCGTCGCTCGCGGTGATCGACAGCATAGCATTCCCCAGTTACGATGCTTTGAGCGTGCTCGCGGCGGCTGCGGGCGCGACGGAACATGTAGGTCTATTAGCCAATGTGCTGGTTGGCCCCGCACGCAACCCCGTGTTGCTGGCGAAACAGGCCGCCAGCATCGACCGCCTCTCCGGTGGGCGGCTCACGCTGGGAGTGGGCGTGGGCAGCAGCGAAGAGGACTACGCGCTGGCCGAGCAGCCCTTCCACGACCGGGGCAAGCGCTGGGACGCCGCGCTCGAAACGATCCACCGGGTATGGAGGGGCGAAGCCGTTGACGGCGCGAGCGGCCCCATCGGCCCCACGCCGACCAACGGGGAGTCGGTGCCGCTGTTGTTCGGCGGCATGGCGGACGAAGCAATCAAGCGCACGGTGCGCCGGGGTGCGGGCTGGACCGCGGGCGCGGCGGGCCTGCAGGTGGTCGGGCCGTTCGCCGAGCGGGTGCGGCAGGCGTGGCGCGAGGCGGGCAGGGAGGGTGAGCCGCGGCTCGTTTGCCTGGCGTACTACGCGCTCGGCCCCGGCGCGCGGGAGGGCATCGAGGGCTACCTGCGCCGTTACTATGACCCCGGCCCCTACGTCGAGCAGGTGATCCGCAACACCCCGTCCACGCCCGAGGCGGTTCGCGAGGTATTCGCCGGGTACCGTGACGCGGGCTTCGACGAGATGATCTTCAACCCGACTGTCGCCTCGCTCGAGCAGGTGGACATGCTGGCAGACGCTCTGCTCGGCTGATGGTCCCGGTCCGCGGCACACCATAGCCCGGAGGGATTAGGACCAATTGGCACTTGTCACCTGCGCCCGCCGGGTGTAGGATAGGATAGGACTTGCCCTTTTCATGCAGGGTGCGCATCGCGCGTGCCCTCGACGCGCACCATAACCGCTCCACAATGAATCCTCCCGCTCACATCTCGACCGCCGGAACCGCGCCGCACTCGTCCGGCGAGCAGGGCCTTGTCCTCTCCGGCGGCGCCGCCGTCGCGCTTGCCCCTTCCGTGCGCGATATGGGCGACGCGCTGTACCGCGCCCTGGTCGAGACCTCTCCCGACGCCATCATCCTCACCGGCCTCGACTTCACCATCCATTACTGCAACGCGCCCGCCGCGGCCCTGTACGGCTCGATCCTGCCCGACGATCTTGTGGGCCGTAACGCCCTCGACTTCCTCGCGCCGGGCGCGGCCCGCGAAGCCGTGCTCCAGACTCTCGGCCACCCGGATGGCCTGGAGGTCGAGCCGGACGGCAGGGAGTACGATATCGTGCGTGCCGACGGCACCCCGTTCCCGGCTGAGGTCCACGTCAACACCGTAACCGGCACGGGCGGCGAGCCTCTCGGTTACGTAGCCGTGGTGCGCGACGTGAGCGAGCGCAAGCGCGCCGAGCAGGCCCTGCTGGCGTCGGAGCAGCGCTACCGCGAGCTATTCGAGCGCAACCTGGTGGGCATCTACCGCACCGACACCGAGGGCCACTTCCTCGAGTGCAACGAGGCGCTGGCGAACATGCTGGGTCTGCCCTCGCGCCAGGAGCTGATGAAGTGCCTGGCCACCGAATTCTACTTCGATACGGATGACCGCACCGAATTGCTTAACGCGATACGTGGGCGCGGCGGCTACACCAACCACGAGGTGCGCCTGCGCCGCCGCGATGGGCAGCCAATATGGGTGCTGGAGAGCGCTACCCTGTTCGACACGGGCGAAGGCGGCTCGGTGGTGATCGAGGGCACGCTGACCGACATCACGCGCCGCAAGTGGACCGAGGAGGCCCTGCGCCGCAGCGAAGAGCGCTTCCAATACGTGTCGCGGGCCACCAACGACGTGATCTACGACTACGACCCCGCGACCGGCGACATCTGGTGGAACGAGGCCCTGCTCACAGGCTTCGGGTACGACCTGGAGAGCGATCGCGACTACGACTGGTGGGCCTCCAACGTCCACCGCGCCGACCGTGAGCGCGCCGAGCGCAGCCTGAACGAGGCCATCGCCCGCGGCGCCGAGCAGTGGTCGGAGGAGTACCGCTTCCGCCGGGCCGACGGCTCCTACGCCTACGTGCTCGACCGAGGGTACCTGATCCGGGGCGAGGACGGGGACCACGTGCGCATGATCGGCTCGATAGCCGACATGAGCAAGCGCAAGCAGGCCGAAGAAGCGGTGCGCGCGTCCGAGCGCCGCTACCGCCAGCTATTCGAGAACAACCTGGCGGGCGTGTACCGCACCACAGTGGACGGGCGCTTCCTGGATTGCAACGACGCGATGGTGCGCATGCTCAAGTGCGACTCTCGCGAGCAGGTGCTGTCCACGCACTGCAACGACTTCTACCCCGATCCGCCCGAGCGCGGATCGCTCATCCACCGCCTGCTGGAGCACGGCACCGTGGCCAATCACGAGGCGTGCTACCGCCGCCTCGACGGGTCGCTCATCTGGGTGCTGGAGAATATCTCGCTGGTGGAGGGGGAGGACGGCGCGTCGGGCGTGCTGGAGGGCACGATCATCGACATCACCGAGCGCAAGATGCTCGAGCAGCAACTAACCCACCAGGCGTTTCACGACCCGCTGACTCGCCTGCCCAACCGCGCGCTGTTCATGGACCGCCTGGGCCACGCGCTCACCCGCACGGGGCGGCAGGACGAGACCGTGGCGGTGCTGTTCCTCGACCTGGACGATTTCAAGGCGGTGAACGACAGCCTGGGCCACAAGGTGGGCGACCAGGTGCTCGTGGCCGTGGGCCAGCGCCTGCTGGAGAACATGCGGCCCTCCGACACGGTCGCCCGGCTGGGCGGCGACGAGTTCACTCTGCTGGTGGAGGACGTGCGCGACCTTGAAGACGCCACGAGCCTGGCCCAGCGCATAGTGGACGCGCTGAGTCGCCCGTTCTACCTTGACGGGCGCGACGTGTTCCTCACCCCGAGCGTGGGGGTTGCGCTCAATACGGGAGTGGAGCGGCCCGACGACCTGCTGCGTAACGCCGACCTCGCCATGTACCAGGCCAAGAACAGCGGCAAGGCGCGCTACGTGGTGTACGAGCCTTCGCTCGACCTGCACGTGTGGGAGCGCCTGCAGCACGAGACGGAGCTGCGCCGCGCGCTCGACGCTGGCGAGTTCACCATCTACTACCAGCCGGTGGTGCGGCTCGACACGGGCGAGGCGATTGAGGTGGAGGCGCTGGTGCGCTGGCAGCACCCCCAGCGCGGGCTTGTGCCGCCGCTCGACTTCATACCGCTGGCCGAGGAGACGGGCGTGATCCTGCCGATGGGCCGGGGCGTGCTGGAGCGGGCGTGCGCGCAGGTCGCCCGGTGGCGGCGCGAGGTGCCCGGCGCGTCCGACCTCGTGCTGAGCGTAAACGTGTCGCCGCGCCAGTTCCGCCACCCGCGCTTCGCCGAGGACGTGCGCCGCGCGCTGCAGTCGGCGGGCCTGCCCGCCCACGCGCTCAAGCTGGAGATCACCGAGAACGCGGGCCTGGACAACTCGGACGAGACGGTGGGTATCATGCGCCGCCTGAAGGCGCTCGGCGTGAGCCTCGCCATCGACGATTTCGGCACCGGCTACTCGGCCCTGAGCTACCTGCGCTACTACCCCATAGACACGCTCAAGCTCGACCGCCTCTTCACGGGCGGGGTCGACACGCCTGAGGACGTTGCTATCGTGCGCGCCGTGATCGCCTTCGCCGACAGCCTCAACCTGACCGTGATCGCCGAGGGCATCGAGACCGCCGAGCAGGCCGAGCAGCTACGCCGGCTCGGCTGCGCCCTCGGCCAGGGCTTCCACTTCGCTCGCCCCCTCCCGGCCGAAGAGCTGCAGCGCTTCCTCCAGTCGCCGGTGTCGGCATGACGCCGCCGCGCGACAGCCGCCGCGCCGCCTCACCGCAGCCGCATTAGCTGCTTGTAAGGCGGGAGCGGCGGCTGTCCTTTGCCGCAGGCTGCGTTCTCAGCTCAGGTTGATCACCAGCAGCTTCGGCTCGGTCATCTCCTCGATGGCGTACTTCAGGCCCTCGCGGCCGAAGCCCGACATCTTCACCCCGCCGTACGGCATCTGGTCCAGGCGGAACGTCGGCACGTCGTTCACGATCACGCCGCCCACTTCCAGCTCGTCGTAGGCGCCGAAGATGCGCTTCACGTCGCGCGTGAACACTCCCGCCTGCAGGCCGTACTCGCTCTCGTTGACCGACTTCACGGCCTCGTCGAAGTCGGCGTAGGGCGTCACGGTGACAACCGGCGCGAACAGCTCGCGATTGTTGACCTTCATCTCCGGGGCGGCCTCCACCACGACGGTGGGCTGCACGACCCCGCCTTCCACCTTACCTCCGGCCACGCACTTCGCCCCGCCGGTCACGGCCTCGTCCAGCCACTTCTGCACGCGCTGCCCGTCGCTCGAGGTAATTAGCGAACCGAGGTCGGTGCTCTCCTCCAGAGGCGGGCCTACCTTGAGGGCCTGCACCTTGGGCACGAGCTTGTCCAGGAACTGCTGGTACACGTTCTGGTGCACGAAGATGCGCTGCACGCTGATGCAGCTCTGCCCCGCATACGAGAAGCCGCCGAACACGCAGCGCTCGGCCGCGAAGTCCAGGTCGGCGTCGTCGTGGATTATCACCCCGGCGTTGCCCCCAAGCTCGAGGGTGACGCGCTTGTTGCCCGCGGCCCTGCGCTTCATATCCCAGCCTACCGCGGGTGACCCCGTGAAGGTGAGCAGCTTGAAGCGGCCGTCCTCCACCAGGGGAGTGGCGTCGGCGCTGTTCATCGGCATCACGCTAAGCGCCTCGGCGGGCCAGCCCGCGTCAATCACCATCCGGGCCAGCTTGAGCGCGGAGATAGGGGTCTGCGACGCCGGCTTCAGCACCACGGGGCAGCCCGCAGCGATGGCCGGGGCCACCTTGTGGGCCACAAGGTTCAGCGGGAAGTTGAACGGCGTGATGGCGGCGATAGGCCCGATGGGGAAGCGGCGGATCAGTCCCTGGCGGTTCTCGCCGCCGGGTATCGCGTCCATGTGTATGGCCTCGTCGTGGATCCGCACCGCCTCCTCGGCCGCGATGTTGAACACGCCGATGGCGCGGCCCACCTCGCCCCTCGCCTGCTTGATCGGCTTGCCCGCCTCGAGGGCTATGGTGCGCGCCATCTCTTCCGAGGCGGCCGTCATCGACTCGGCTATCTTGCGCAGGATAGCGGCGCGCTTGTGGCCCGGCAGCTTGCGCGTGACCTGGAACCCGCGCTCCGCCGCCTGGATGGCCTGCTCGAGATCGTCCGGCCCTGCTCTGTGGACCACCCCCACGGGAGCACCGTCGTAAGGGCAGTAGACTGTGTAAGGCGTGCCCTCGCGCCATTGCCCGGCCAGCATGAAGCGGTGCTCGGGCAGTCCCTCAGCACTCTCGCGACTCTTCAGTTCCTCTTTGTCGGCTGTTACCATCTTGTTTGCCTCCTAGGTCTCAGGACTCCTGACTGTGTACCGCTGCCGATGGTTGGCTACAAAGTTCTTCGCTGCTGGGGCAAATCTCTTACGCGCCCGCTGATTGGTATGGCTGCCGATGCTGCGCGGAAAATTACATTAACGTCTCAGCTTCGGCTATTGACAATATACCACTCTGGTGATAAACTCACAATACGGAATGGCATTCCATGATATGGAATGTGTCGTACTCGCAGCGACGCTACCTCAGAGCGATACTCCGACCGGGGCGATATCCTCTTTCCAGCCCTACCCTCTACGTGCCGGAAGACTGTGATCAATGTTGACCAGGACAGCGCGATGACCGGCCCCCCTGCTAACCAGGTTCTTGTCATTGACAAGGCAGTGCGGCTGCTCGACCAGTTTCGCGATGCCGATACGCTCACTCTGGGCGAATTGAGCGAGCGCCTGCGCATGAGCAAGAGCACGGTACACAGGCTGTTGTCCAGCCTGGAGCAGGTAGGCTTCATCGAGCGCGGCCCACAGGCCGGCAGCTACCGGCTGGGCATTAAGCTCTTCGAGCTGGGCAGCCTGGTGCAGAACAGGATGCACCTTCGGCAGGTGGCCTTGCACTACATGACCGAGCTTGTGGAGCGCACCGGCGAGACCGCCTTCCTCTTCATCCTTGACGGCAATCACGCCCTGTGCATCGAGCGCGTGGAGGGCAAGCACGTGCAGTCGCTGGCCATCAAGGTGGGCGGGCAGCTGCCCCTGAACGCGGGCGGCGCGTCGCGCGTGCTGCTGGCATTCGCGCCGGACGAGGTGCGCGAATCCTACCTCGCCCACGGCCCCTTCCCGCGCTTCACAGAGCACACAATCGTGGACCCCGACATGCTCCGCCGCGACATCGAGCAGACACGCGAGCAGGGGTACGCCCTCAGCCACGAGGATGTGACCATCGGCGTTGCAGCCCTGGGCGTGCCGCTGTTCGACTACCGAGGAGAGGTCATCGGCGGGCTTAGCCTGGCGGGGATCACCCCGCGCTGGACCCCCGGTCACATCGTCGAGATGCTGGTCGAGCTAAAGGCCCTGGGCGAGCGCATCTCGGAGCGCATGGGCTGGCGCCGCGACATGAACGATCTCGCAGACACCTTCGCCGCGGACGAGGAGTACGGCATTTCCGGCCCGGAGCGCCGGAAGCCGGGAAATGGATTGCCGGCCGGCGAAAAGGCGGCCGTCGCGGACGCTCGCCGAGGGGAGGCCTAACCGTGGCGCAGATCATGACCGTCAGGGGGCAAATTGACCCTTCCGAGCTTGGGCCGACGTACGCGCACGAGCACCTGCTGGGCGGCCCTCCCGAGTGGAGCGCCGACTCGCAGGACGCCGACCTCACCATGCTCGACTACGAGGCCGCGCGCAAGGAATTGGAGCTTTTCAAGCTGGCGGGCGGGCGCGGCATGGTGGAGATGTCCACCACCGAGTACCGGCGTAGGCCCGAGGAGCTGCGCGCTCTCTCCGAGGCCACCGGCGTGCATGTCATAATGACCACCGGCCTGCACAAGGGCGCCTATTCGCAGCCCATCACCGACCGGAACACTATCGAGCAGCTGGTCGAAACCTACACGCGCGACGTAACCCGCGGCGCGGGCGAGTCGGGCGTGCGGGCTGGTGTCATCAAGGGCGCTACGAGCCTCAACCAGATCACCGAGGGGGAGGAGAAAGCGCTGAGGGCTGCCGCACGCGCCCATCTCGCGACGGGCGCGCCCATCTCCACGCACACCCAGGCGGGCACCATGGGCCTGGAGCA
>DASTEB010000486.1:0-2592 GCA_035710025.1 Chloroflexia bacterium | reverse complement strand
GGCCTGTGGGTGTACTACTCGGTCGACCCGGACACCCTCGGCGAGGTCTCAGGTTTCCTCGCCGGGTTGGCTCACGAAGCGAAAGACGCCGAACCGGTGCTTGCATAGCGCAGTGTTTCCCGGCGTTTTTTATTGGCCCATATATCGAAGACTATCAATATAACGGAGGAAGAGAATGGCAAACGTAGAACTGTTCCCGGCAGCCGAGGCGGAGGAGCTGCGCGAGCGCGTGAAGGAGCGCTACGCCGAGGCAGCCCGATCCGTCAAGACCGGTGAGGCCAGCTGTTGCTCCAGCGACTGCTGCGGTGGGGCTGTGGAGGCCAGCTCGATCACGTCGGAACTCTATTCCGAGGCCGAGGCAGCGCAGGTGCCCCTCGAGGCGTACCTGGCGTCGCTCGGCTGCGGCAACCCGACAGCGCTCGCCCGCCTGAACCCGGGCGAGGTGGTGCTCGACCTGGGCAGCGGCGGCGGAATCGACGTGCTCCTTTCGGCACGCCGCGTCGGCCCAACGGGCTTCGCCTACGGCCTTGACATGACCGACGAAATGCTCGCCCTCGCCGAGGAGAACAAGCGCAAGGCGGGCGTGGACAACGTCAAGTTCCTCAAAGGCATAATCGAGGACATCCCCCTGCCCGACAACTCGGTGGACGTGATAATATCAAACTGCGTGATCAACCTGTCCGCCGACAAGCGCGCCGTCCTGTCCGAGGCGTTCCGCGTGCTCAAGCCGGGCGGCCGCTTCGCCGTATCGGATATCGTGACCACCGCCGAACCGCCCGAGTGGGTCAAGAGCGACATGGAGGCGTGGACCGGCTGCATCGCCGGCGCCCTTCGCCAGGACGTATATCTCGACCTGCTGCGCGAAGTCGGCTTCCATGACGCGAGCATCGAGGTCACCCGCAGCTACGGCGCCGAGGACGTACCCGACGAGATCGGCGGCAAGGCGCGTGAGACCGTGACCGAACAGGACATCCAGTCGGTCGAGGGGCTGTACGTCAGCGGCTTCATCCGGGCCACAAAGCCCCTCACCGCGTAAGGACCAAGCATGCCCCAGTTGACCGTCCGGCCCGCCGAACCGCGGGATGCAGAGGCCATCGCCCGTATCTACAACCAGGGCATCGAGGACCGCGTGGCGACCTTCGAGACGCGGCCCCGCACCCCGGAAGACGTGATCGGCTGGCTGGACGGCGTTCACCCCGTAGTCGTGGTGGAGATCGGGGGCGAGATCGTCGCCTTCGCCTCCACTTCGTCGTACCGCCCCCGCGAGTGCTACGCGGGCATCGCCGAGTTCTCGGTGTACGTCGACCGCGACCGCCGGGGGCACGGCACCGGACGCGCCGCAATGCTCGGGCTGATCGAGGCAGCCGAGCGCGCCGGTTTCTGGAAGCTCATCTCGCGCATCTTCCCCGAGAACGAGCCAAGCCTGCGCCTCATGCGCTCGCTGGGCTTCCGCGAGGTCGGACGCTACGAGCGTCACGCCCGGCTGGACGGCGTGTGGCGGGATGTGGTAATCGTGGAGAAGCTGTTACCCGCCGCATACGACGAACCCGCCCGAACCGAGGTGAACCAGTGACCGACGAGCCAACCCGTATAGAGCTTCGCGACGACCGCCCCACGCGCGTGCTATTCCTGTGCACGCACAACAGCGCCCGCTCGCAGCTTGCCGAAGCGGTCATGCGCCGCATGGCAGGCGAGCGGGTCGAGGCGTACAGCGCGGGCACCGAGCCTTCGCGCGTCCACCCCGACGCCCTGAGCACCTTGGCCGAGCTTGGCATCAGCGCCGAGGGGCAGCACTCCAAGCACGTCAACGAGTTGCTCGACCGGGACTTCGACTACGTCATCACCGTGTGCGACAACGCTCGCGAGACCTGCCCCGTGTTCCCCCGCAAGACCGTGCGCCTGCACTGGAGCTTCCCCGACCCCTCAGCCGTGCAGGACCCCGAACAGCGCCGCCGGGCCTTCCGCGACATCGCCGCGGGGCTGCAAGAGCGAATCGGCGCGCTGCTCGGCCTGCCGGAGCGTGCATAACCCGGGCACGCCGGACTCCGATTACCGCGCGCGAGTGATCTCCACGGCGCGCTTCACCTGCGGGTCTTCCTCCAGCGCGTAGCGGTACCACGGCACGTCCATCACGACCGCGGGCTTGAAACCCACGTCTTCGATGCTGCTGCCGTCGGCCCGCACGAACATCTCCTCGGCAAGGAGCAGGCGCGAGCCGTCCTCGTAGTTGTGCGGGTAGGTAGTCTCGGTGTTGCCCGCAGTGTCGGTGCCTAGCGTGGTCGCCCGCTTGAGGTCGTGCATCGCCACGGCGAAGTGCTCGCACGCGCTCTCGCAGATCCCGCTCACCAGCACGACCACGGGCTTGCCCCGAAGCTGCGGCAGCGTACGGCCGGACGGGATGTTCGTCGCCGTCCGCCCGCCGCGCCGTATCTGGTAGCCTGCGACCCCGCCGTCAACGAACATCGAGAGCGCCTCCATCAGCTCGTCGCCCGCGCCGCCGCTGTTGAGCCGCACGTCCACTATCACCCCGTCCACCGGCCCGCTGGCAATCGCCCTGACAAGCGCGTCGCGCACCTGCCCGGCGATACCCTC
>DASTEB010000485.1:0-7538 GCA_035710025.1 Chloroflexia bacterium | reverse complement strand
CACGTCGGGGCCGGGCGCCATGCCCATGGGTGGCGGTCGGAAAAGCGCGGCCCCGGGCCCCGAGCACAGCATGTAGAACAGGTTGGCTACCGGCGCTTTCGGCCGTATCGACAGCACCACCCCGCCCGGCAGCCCCACCCGGCCGACGTGATCGCGCGCCGTCAGGCTGTACCGCCCCGCCTGCTCAGACGGAGCAACCGTAACGTACTTACCGTAACGGTCGCGCAGAGCGCGGTACGCCTCCCACGGCAACTCGACCTCGGCAGGCTCGAACTCGGCCAGGGAAATTATGCGTGCGCGAGTATTACCCGGTGCGGGCGCGTGGAGCGAATGGGCCACGGGCGAATGCCCCTTCCGTCAGGTGGTGGTACATAATACCACAGCCTACTCTGTGGCGGGCAGTGCGTCGGCCGCTTCGGCGAACAGCTCGGCGTACTCCTCGACCTCGCCCGACGGCGGCACGAAGTACTCGGCGATCAGCGGGCGAATGGCGGTGCGCCAGAGGCGGTCGAGCGCCGCCCCGGTCAGCGGGTCGAGCATGAAGTAGCTGTGCCCCAGGCGGTGGTCGGGGTCGAGCGACTCTGCAAGCCGCCTGTTGACCGCGCCGAACAGGTCGAGCACCACCTGCCGCGCCTTCGCGCTCGCCCCATGCGCCGCGAGCCAGCGGTCGAGTATGCCCGCGTCAGGCTCAAGCTCCACGAAGCGGAAGCGGCGTCGCAGCGCGTAGTCCACCATCGCGATGGACCGGTCGGCCGAGTTCATCGTGCCGATCACCAGCACGTTCTCGGGCACGTAGAAGGGCCGCGGCGCCGTGCCCATCCCGCCCGACACTGCCAATTCGACCGCACCCTGCGGCCCCCGGTATTCCAGCGCGTAAAGCAACTCGCCGAACACCCGCGACAGCGGCGCCCGGTTGATTTCGTCCACCAGCAGTACGTAGTGGTGATCGGGGTCGCGCCGCGCCGCCTCGCACAGCCGCACAAACGTGCCCGGCATCACGGCATACGTCACGTTGCCCGTCGCGTCGAGCCTCGGCTTGAGCCCTTCGATGAAGTCCTCGTACGCGGTCGATGGGTGGAACTGCACGACCTGCACCCGCGCCGGGTCGCCCGCGGCCAGCGACGCAAGCCCGCGCGCCAGCCAGGTCTTGCCCGTGCCCGGCGGCCCGCTCAGGATGATCTGCCCGGTGTCCTCAAGCAGGTCGCGCGCTTCCTCCAGCGTCTCGGCCCGTAGGCCGGTCAGCGCCTGCAGCTCGGCGATGCTCCGCACCGGCGGCACGCCGTACGAGGGAGCGCTGCCCCCGTCGCCCGCGGCGTACTCGGCCGGACGCTCGCGCACCGTTCGCGGCCGCTCGACCTCGCGCGCCTCGACCGCTTCCTTCCCACCGGTGGGCGCCGTCTCGGTGCTGTCGAGCGCGTCGAACGCGGCAGCAAGCTCGGGGTTGCGCGCCTCGATCATGCCGCGCAGTGCCGCGTACTCCTCCGGCGTGAGGGCGAACAGCGTGCCGCTGGAGCGCTGGCGCACAGGCTCTGCCCCGGCTAGACCCTCTTGCGCCGCGATGTCGCGCCAACCCAGCGGACTCGGCAGCTCGAACGCCATCTGCACCTCGATGCAGCGGCCATCGCCGCCCTCGCCCTCGGCCGCCACATCGCCGGGCAGCGACGCGCTTACCACGCCCACGGCTCGTATTGCGTGGTCGGGCCGCGACACGTACAGCAGCACCGGATCGCCCGGCCTCGCCGCCGCGTAGTGCGCCCGCGGCCGACCGGCAAACGTCGCCGCGCCAGTGGCCGACAACGCCTGCCACTCTGAGCGCCTCCGCCGCGTCGCCAGCCACCACGCACGCCGCTGCTCAGGCTCGGGCGCCTCTGCTTCGGCCTCTTGCTGCCCGGTATTCTCCTCGGTGGTCGCGCTGCTCATCGCAAGTTGACATATTATAAGGCATAAGCGCCGCCGCGCCCCCACAGACGAGGAAGCAAAATGAAACAGCCCGCGTAGCGGGCGAAAGAGAGTAGCCCACAGCGCAAGCTGTGGGTAAGCGGCAATATTAATCCCAAAGCCCGCGTAGCGGGCGTAAGAGGATCGCCCCAGGCTCACGCCTGGGGTGGACCATCTTGCCGAGGTGATCATCCCCAGGCCGCACCCGCGGGCTTACGCCCCGCGGGACTCTCTTACGCCCGCTACGCGGGCTTGGGACATTATTGACCGCTTTCCCCACAGCGCAAGCTGTGGGCTATTCTCTTTCGCCCGTCTGCGCGGGCTGTTCCTGTCTTACCTCGATGGCCCGATGCGCTCGGTCTGGGGCTTGCCGTACACCTCGGGGTGCAGGTAGCTTCCCTTGTCCTCGGCCGGCTTCTCCACCTCGACCTGGATGCGGTTCTGCTCGGCGTACGGGTCGTGCCGGATGCCCGTCACCTGCCATGACACCTTGCCGCCCGCCGGGCCGCCCGCGATCTTGAAGCTGTTGCCCTTCACTTCCTCGGCCACGTACAGCCCGGGAGCCGCGGCGCCAAGAGGCGTGAGCTGGTAGCGGAAGTCGCGGTTCAGCGCCTCGAAGTAGCCGGGAAGCTGCACGACTGCCTCGCCTCGCCCGTCCAACATCACGTTGCCG
Source organism: Chloroflexia bacterium (assembly GCA_035710025.1). Lineage (GTDB taxonomy): Bacteria > Chloroflexota > Chloroflexia > QHBQ01 > JADMIH01 > JADMIH01. The sequence goes on along the minus strand of DASTEB010000485.1, from coordinate 4,927 downwards.
TTGTACACGTTCATCATGTCGGGCGATTCCACGAACGAGTGATACAGGTACTTGTTCTCCGGGTCGAGCGGGTGGTCTATCTCGAACGAGCCAGACGCCTTGCTCAAGAAACCCTGCACTCGCACGTTGCCGTTGAAGTAGCCTGCGCGGCCCGCCGGGTCGAGGTTGTCGCCGAAGATGGCGTCACCGTCGCCCCCGGTTCGTCCCGCCAGGCCGAAGCCGGTGCCTGTGTTCTCGCCGTACACGCCGCTGGCGTTGTTGCTGTTAGACACGCCGTGCAGGCCGTTGCCCTGCGCGCTCTCGCCCTGGATGCCCCGGCCGTTGGGCGCACCCGTGCGCGAGAATATCGGCAGTCCGCTCGTGTCGGTGTTGATGAAGATGCCCGGCTGCTTGCGTGCAAGGTCAACGAACTTGCTCATCTGCGCCCGGGTCACATATGCCCCTGGCCGGTAGTACGGCTTGAACTCGGGGCCGCACGGCTCGCCCGGCGCGCCGCAGGGGTAGCCGTTGACGATGCCCGCGAAATAGATGTTGCGGATATTGCCGAAGAACGGATTGGTGGGCGGCACATCCTGGAAGTCGATTGAGCCTTGCGCGAGAGGCGCTGCCCCGGCCGGGCTTATCGCGCTCAAGCCTACCGCCAATGCGACCAGCAGCCCTAACGCCGCGCTCGCTCCGATGAACAGCTTGCGGTTCATGTTCTGGTTCCTCCTCCTACGCTGGAGAACAAATGGGACGGCACCATAGGAGCCTCGACGGCTCCCTGTGAACTATATAACGTAAAACTGCCGCCTGAGTTCCGGTTGGCGCGCACGAAAATGGGGACCGGCAAACACCGGTCCCCCGCTTCAACCAAACCCGATTGCCTAGAGGATGTCCTTCGTCAGAGTAGCCAGGAACTCGTTGTTGTCCTTGGTCTTGGCGAGGCGGGCGAGCAGCAATTCGATGCCCTCGGTGCCGCCCAGCACTCCCACCATGCGGCGCATGGTCAGCACCTGGCGGTAGGTGTTGTCGTCGAACAGCAACTCCTCGCGCCTCGTGCCCGACTTGGGGATGTCGATCGAGGGGAACACTCGCTTCTCCGACAGCTTGCGGTCCAGGTGAAGCTCCATGTTGCCCGTGCCCTTGAACTCCTCGTACACCACGTCGTCCATGCGCGACCCGGTGTCCACGAGGCACGTCCCGATGATGGTGAGCGAGCCGCCTTCCTCGATGTTGCGCGCCGCGCCGAAGAACTTCTTGGGTGGGTAGAGCGCGATCGGGTCCATACCGCCCGACAGCGTTCGTCCCGAGGGCGGCATCATCAGGTTGTACGCCCGCGCCAGCCTCGTGATCGAGTCGAGCAGGATCACAACGTCCTTGCCGCACTCCACCAGGCGCTTGGCGCGCTCCAGCGTCATCTCGGCCACCTTGGTGTGGTCCTCCACCGGCTCGTCGAACGTCGAGGCGACGACTTCGCCCCGCACCGAGCGCACCATGTCGGTCACTTCCTCTGGCCGCTCGCCGATGAGGCAGACCATCAGGTGAGCGTCGGTGGAGTAGTTCGTGGCGATGCCGTTGGCGATGGCTTTGAGCAGCATGGTCTTGCCGGCCTTGGGCGGCGACACGATCAGGCCGCGCTGCCCGCGCCCGATGGGAGCCACCAGGTTCAGCAGGCGCGTCGAAAGCACCTGCGAAGTGGTCTCCAGATTGAACATCCGCTGCGGGAAGATGGGCGTCAGGTCGCCGAAGTGCGGCCGCCGCTTGGCGGTCTCGGCGTCCATGTCGTTCACCGCCTCCACGCGCAGCAGGCTGTAGTACTTCTCGCCCTCCTTGGGCGCGCGCACCTGCCCGACCACCATGTCGCCCGTTCTGAGGCCAAAGCGGCGGATCTGGCTCTGGCTCACGTATATGTCGCTGCTCGACGGCAGGTAGCCGTTGAGGCGCATGAACCCGAAGCCGTCCTCCATGATGTCGAGGATGCCCTTCTTGAAGATATTGCCTTGCTGCTCGGTCTGCGCTTGCAGTATGCGGAAGGCAAGGTCTTGCTTCTTCAAGCGGCTGGTGCCCGGGATGTCCAGCTCTTTGGCCATGTCCTGCAGCTCTTCCATATTGCGAGCTTCAAGCTCGGACAGGCTCAATAGCAGGCGCCCGGCGCCATCGCCGTTTACGCTGACGTCCGAGGCGGTCGAGGTGGCGACACCGCCGCCCTCGGCTCTCTGCTCTCTCTGATCGCGGTCACCTTTGCGACCTCCACGCTGGCGGTAGCGGGAGTAACCGTTCCTGTTTTGCCTCTGTTCTCTTTCCATCCTCATGTCTCTCTGGGTGAAATTGCGGGAGGTGCACGCTTGCGGCTCGGGGCCTGCGCGCAGGCCCCGGCGGGTTGCCGCTGTGGTGCGCGTGCTACCTCTCCATGTTGCTAGAAGTCCAGTATGCTGGCCACTTTGCCTACGTGGTGCATGGCCCTCATATAACGAATAGTGCCGCTCTTCGAGCGCATCACCACCGACTCGGTGGTCGCTCGGCCCGCGCCGTAGCGCACGCCCCTCAGCAGCTCGCCGTCCGTGATACCGGTGGCGGCGAAGAATACGTCGTCGCCCTTCACCAGGTCGTCAATCGTCAGCACGAGATCAGGGTTAACACCCATATCTTCCATGCGCTTGCGTTCTGCCTCGTCCTTGTAGTACAGCTTGCACTGCAGGTCGCCGCCCATGGCCTTGAGCGCGCACGCGGTGATTACCGCTTCCGGCGCGCCGCCGATGCCCATCAGCATGTCGACGCCCGACATGGTCTCCTCGGCCGCCGCGATCGCGCCCCCAACGTCGCCGTCGGGGATCAAGCGCACGCGCGCTCCGGTCTCACGGATCTCGCTGATCAGCTGCTCGTGCCGGGGGCGGTCCAGCACGATCACGGTGATGTTGCCTTCCTCGCGGCCGAGCGCGCTGCACACCGCCGCGACATTGTCGGCCACCGACTTCGTAATATCTATGACGCCGCGGGCCTCGCGGCCTACCGCTATCTTGTTCATGTAGAACACGCCGGGAGGCGCGCTGTACATCGTCCCTCTGTTGGCCAGCGCAACCACCGCGACCGCGCCGGGCATACCTTGCGAGAGCAGCCTCGTGCCGTCAATCGGGTCGACCGCGATGTCAACCTGGGGCGGTTGGCCGTTGCCGATTTCTTCGCCGATATACAGCATGGGCGCTTCGTCTTTCTCGCCCTCGCCGATCACCACCACGCCGTCCATGTCAATGCGGGCCAACGCTGCTCGCATTGCGTCTACCGCCGCGCCGTCGGCCGCGATCTTGTCGCCGCGACCCATCCAGACGCCTGCGGCGAGAGCCGCCGCCTCGGTCACCCTCACCAGCTCAAGCGCAAGGTTGCGCTGAATTGATTCGGCCATTGCAGGAATCTTCTCCTCTTTGAGAATGGACTGTGCTTGTGGGCAGGCGTACACCGTCGTGCGCCTGCAAGACCCCCTGGGTGCCGTCCGGCTGCTGCGTCGCCTGCGCGCTCACCCTGTGTATTTCATATACTGCGGCTACTCTGGTGACCCCTGTTGCCCATATGCGCGTATGCCATAGAGCCTGGCGTCTATGCTGCCTGTGTATATGCAGATAAGTGGAATGGGAAGGGATTTACGATGTCTGGTCCGAAGAAGTGTATCGGCGGGAATGCGCGATGTCCGAAGACTTGCTGCGTGTCCGCTCCCGTTTCGCCCCCCTACGGCGGGTTGCGGATCTGGAGCCATTCGTTGCGCTGCTGCTGCGTCGTGCTAGCTGGCAAGCGCGAACGCGCGCTGGAGGATAAGGATTGGCTTGCCCACGCTCAGGAAAGTGAAAGGGGGGCGGGGAGATAGGGATTCGAACCCTAGAAGCAACTTAAACGTCGCTTAACCGCTTAGCAGGCGGCCCCATTCGACCACTCTGGCATCTCCCCCCGCGTCGGGGCCAAGCGCACGTGCCCGCGCGCTCATGCCAAACGATTATAACACACCCAAATCCCCAATTGCAAGTGGAAAACCCGGCCCTCGCGTAGGTCGCGGGCGCGCATGGGTCGGGATTTCACACAAAGGCGCAAAGGCCGCAAAGGTCTTATTGTTTGAAACGAAGAGACACGGAGAAAAGGGAGCAACGCAGAGAGTATTGGGGTTTGGCCGTCGCTCCCGGGCAGGTGATGCGCAATCCCTTACAAAACTCTGCGTTTCCTCTGCGCTCTCTGCGTCTCTGTGTTCCTAATAGTCTTTAGAATCTTTGCGGCCATTGCGCCTTTGTGTGAAATCCCGTGCTTGCCCGCGCCGCGCTGCCCGCGCTATAATACCCGCGGTGGGGCGCGCTCCTGGGCGCCCTCTTTTCCTGACAGGAGCATCTATCCTTGGCGACTACTACCGGCGACGCTCCCGTTGCCCAGACCACCTCCGCCGCGCCCGTAGCGGCGGTTCGCTCGCGCCTGGCCGACCGGGTGTTGCTGGGGCAGGTGTTCGTGGGCGGGGCGTCGGTCATGCTGGTCGAGATGAGCGCGTCGCGCCTGCTCGCCCCCTATTTCGGCACCTCCCTGTTCATCTGGGCCAACCTCATCGGCCTGGTGATGATCTACCTCGCGCTGGGCTACTGGCTCGGCGGCAGGCTGGCCGACCGCTACCCGCGCCACGCGGTGCTCTACGGCATTACCGCCGCCGCGGGCCTCGCCGTCGGCCTGATACCGGTGCTCTCCCGGCCCATCCTCACTCTCTCGCTTACCGGCTTCGACACTTACTCGGTCGGCGTCTTCTACGGCTCGCTCATCGGCGTGATCATCCTCTTCTCCGTCCCGTTGATCCTGCTCGGGTTCGTGTCGCCCTTCGCCATACGCCTGCGCTCACTCGACGTGAGCCGCGCGGGAGGCACCGCGGGCGGCGTGTCGGCCCTGTCCACCCTGGGCAGCATCCTCGGCACCTTCATCCCGGTGT
>DASTEB010000484.1:0-3972 GCA_035710025.1 Chloroflexia bacterium | reverse complement strand
CAATCGCGAACGGTCCCGCCCCGGCCCCATACCCTTACGCCCGCAAACGTCCGCCGGGGGCATTGGCGCGCAGGCTGCTGCCGCGGCTCGCGGCCCGTGCCGTCCCAGGAAGGTTGTCAATGAAACTCATAATCATCCCGTTGGTCCTCATAGCTGCCGTCGCGGCGGTCATCCTCGCACTCGCACAGCGGCCCGGCGGACTGGAGGCCGTCTACGGCGACGCCGCGGCCAGGGCCACGAGCGAGGCTGCCACCGCTATAGCCCTCGTCGCCCCCACCGCCACGCCCATCCCGCCGCCCACCGCCACGCGCATGCCCATCCCGCCCGAGCTGCACGAGGTCATGACGACGGTGGAGAAGCAGGTGTCGGAGCTTCGCGGCCTCAACCCCATGGCCGACGTGCCCGAGTTCTTCCTCACCCGCGAGCAGTTCCGCGATCACTACAAGCGCACCATGCAGGAGAACGTGCCCATCGAGGAGGTACACCAGTACATCGAGCAGTTGTACCTGCTGCGCCTGGTGTCCAGCCCCGCCATCGACTTCTACGAGGCCAGCGCCGACCTCTACTCCGACGGCATCCTGGGCTACTACGACCACATCAGCAAGGAGCTGTACGTGGTCACCGATCGCCCGCTCGAGCTGAATGCCGAATCCAAGGTCACGTTGGCGCACGAGTTCGTACACAACCTGCAGGACCAGCACTACAAGCTGAAGAAGATCTGGCCCACCAACGCCAAGGACCGCGACCGCAACCTCGCCATCCAGTCGCTCGTGGAAGGCGACGCCACGCTGTCGGGCTACGCGTATGCTGCCATCTACATGGACGGCGCCGACTTCAGCAGCCTGTTCGACAAGCGCGAGGTGTCGCAGGCCGTGGAGGACCGCACCCCGCCCTACCTCAGCATGACCACCATATTCCCTTACACGGCGGGCACGGCGTTCGCCGCCCGGCTGCTGGAGGTAGCGCGCTTCTCGACCATCAACCTGGCGCTGACCGACCCGCCGCGCTCGACCGAGCAGATCATGCACCCCGAAAAGTACCTGCAGACCCCCGCTGACCACCCCCTCGCCGTGGGTCTGCCCGAACTACAGGGTCCGTTGGGTGAGGGCTGGGAGCTGAAGGAGACGAACACGCTGGGCGAGTTCGACCTGAACATGATGCTGCGGCTGAACGGCGCGAGTGACCCCGACAGGGGCGCGGACGGCTGGGGCGGCGGCAAGTTCGCCATGTACAAGCTGGCGCACGAGGTGCTGGTGTACGCCGCGACCACGTGGGACACGCTGGACGACGCGAGCCAGTTCACCGGCGCGATGACCGAGAGCTTCGGCAAGGCCGAGAAGCAGGGCGAGTACTGGGTGGACAACGGGCGGCACTTCTGGATGCACCAGAAGGGCAAGCGAGTCACCTTCATCTCAAGCACCAACCGCCCGGCTCTCGAGCGCGTGGTCGGCGCCGAGGCGAAGTAAGCGCTAGCCGCCCGCCCAGGTCACGGTCAAGCGACAATGAGCCATCCTCGAGTTTTGGGGGTGGCTCATGTTGTTTGTGCTCGAAAGTGGCCCACCTGGGGAGCCTTTCTTGGCCTCAACACAACACCCAGTTTCCGGCACGATGTCCGCGAGGCAACAAGCCCCCGAATGGGGGCGCAGGAATGTAGCCCAGGGTATCACCCTGGGTTGAGGCGCAATATTAACCCCAGCCCGCAAAGGCGGGCTTATGGGACGCGCTTCCGGTGTGACCCGGAAGGCAAACCCACCTAAGGCGACATGGCTCGGTCTGGGAACCGTGACCTCCGGAAAGAACGAGGCGATCCCCATAAGCCCGCCTACGCGGGCTGGGGTAAAGAGAGGACACGGCGCATCCCAGGGTATCACCCTGGGCTACATTCCTACGCCCGCCTGCACGGGCTTGTCTTATGGCGAGACCTAAGCTGACGACTGGCACGACCCAGCACTAAGCTCACGCATCACGCATCACGCATCACGCATCACACCCCATTATCCGCCCCCAGCACTACTCCCCATCCCTTCCCCCGGCGTACACGGGCGCACCGCCCACGGTGGTATAATGGTCTGTAGCGCCTGAAACGCCGCGCGTATTTCGTGCGCGCCTGTATGCTGCGGGCGCACGCATTTTGCCGTCCTTTCTAGCGGACCATCGAATGAACACCAAGAGTCTCCATACCCTCGAATTCCACAAGGTGCGCGAGCGCCTTGCCTCGTATACCTCTTTCGGCGCAAGCCGCGCGCTCGCCCTCGCCCTCGAGCCGCTGAGCGATATCACGCACGCCCGGCGCAACCAGCGCATAACCACCGAGGCTGTGCGCCTGCTTTCGCTGCGGCCCGACGTGACCACCGGTGCGGCCCGCGACGTGCGCGAGCTTGCCCGGCGCGCGGCCCTCGGCTCGATGCTCGATGCTGCCGACATCCTGCTCATCAAGTCCACGCTGGCCGCCTCGCGCAACCTGCGGGGCGCGATCGTGCACGCCGCCGACCAGAAGGGCGGCCTCGACACCCTGCGCTTCATCGCCGACGGCATCACCCCGCTGCCCAAGGTGGAGGCCGAGATCGAGCGGTGCATCAACGACGACGGCGAGGTGCTCGACTCGGCATCGCTCAAGCTGGCCAAGATCCGCCAGGGCATACGCACCGCCCACTCCCGCCTTATGACCAAGCTGCAGCAGATCATCCAGTCGGACGCATACGCCCGCGCACTGCAGGAGCCGATCATCACCCTGCGCGACGGGCGCTACGTCGTGCCTGTGAAGCGCGACTTCCAGGGGGCGCTGCGCGGCATAGTGCACGACCAGTCGAACTCGGGCTCTACACTGTTCGTCGAGCCGCTTGCTGTGGTCGACCTGGGCAACGAGTGGCGGCAACTCCAGATGGAGGAGATGCAGGAGATCGAGCGCATCCTGCGCGAGCTTGGCGAGATCATCGGCGAGAAAGCCGACGCCATCGTGACCAACGTCGAGATCGTGGCCGACATCGACCTCGCGCTCGCCAAGGGGCGCTACAGCATCACCATCCAGGGCATGGAGCCCGCGCTGGTCGAGCCGGTCAAGCCCGGCACAGGCCCCTCGCCCGCCCGGCGCAACGATCCCGCCGCGCCGCCCGACCGCGGCCTGTACTTCAAGAACGCGCGCCACCCGCTGCTTACGGGGAACGTCGTGCCTATTACTATCGAGCTAGGCGAGAACTTCCGCATGCTCGTGATCACCGGGCCGAACACCGGCGGCAAGACCGTGGCGCTCAAGACCGTGGGCCTGCTCACGCTGATGGCGCAGGCGGGCCTGCACATCCCGGCCGACCACGGCTCGCGGGCCGTCGTGTTCAAGGACGTGTTCGCCGACATCGGCGACGAGCAGAGCATAGAGCAGAGCCTGTCGACGTTCTCGTCGCACATGTCCAACATCATCGGCATCCTGAAGAACGCCGACTGGCAGTGCCTCGTGCTGCTGGACGAGCTGGGCGCGGGCACCGACCCGCAGGAAGGCTCGGCGCTGGCCCGCTCGATCATCATCCACATACTCGAGGTTGGCGCGCTGTCGGTTGCCACCACCCACTACTCCGAGCTAAAGGCGTTCGCCTTCAGCACCGATGGCGTGCAGAACGCCTCGGTAGAGTTCGACATCGCCACGCTCAGCCCGACCTACAAGCTGACCATCGGCATACCGGGCCGCTCGAACGCGCTCGCCATAGCGTCGCGCCTGGGCCTGAGCCACACGGTGATCGACCGGGCCAAACGCTTCATCAACCCCGAAGACCAGCACGTAGAAGACCTGCTGGAGGACATCCGCCGAGAGCGCGAGCAGGCCCGCCGCGAGCGGGGCACCGCCGAGTCGGCACGCCGGGGCGTCGAGCAGCGCACCGAGGAACTCGACCGCCACCTCGCCGAGGTTGAGGAGATCAAGGCGCGCGCGGCCGAGGAGGCCCGCGCCGCTATGGAGCGCGAGCTTGAGGAGATGCGCGCCGA
>DASTEB010000483.1:0-4107 GCA_035710025.1 Chloroflexia bacterium | reverse complement strand
ATCTGCTGCGCCCGCTGCAACGCTGCCTGCGCCTTCTCGGTGAACCGCGACATCATAACCGCACCCTCCTGCCTGGCGGCTAGTAGGTAAACATCCGGTCGGACTCGAGTGCGAGGCGTACGAGCACGTTGGGCATCGCCATCTCGGCGGGCTTGTCCTCGATGTCGGCCTCGCCCACGCCACGAGCCTTGCTAGACATGCCCGACAGGTAGATGCGCACCCCACCCGCCACGAGCGCGTCGTAAAGGTCGCGCAGCTTGCCTGTGCCGAGGCCCGACAGGTTGTCCAGCACGCCGTCGCGCAGCACCTGCACGGCGTCGCCCGCGAGGAACATGGTTACCTCGTGCCCCTCGTCCAGCGCGCTCCTGGCGACGAGAAAGGCCAGCGCGGCGCGCGTCGGGTGCTCAGGGCCGTGTGTCAGGTGTACCAATATCTTCGCCATTTCGCTCCTCCTTCTGTGTATGGCTGCCTACCTGCCCTCGAACCGGGGCTTCTCCTTCTTCTTGAAAGCCTCGTAGAAGCGGCGGTGGTCCTCGCCCATCAGCATGAGCGCCTGCGCCTGCGCCTCGGCCTCCAGCGCGGTCACCATGTCCATGTTCTGCTCGCCGTTCAGCATGCGCTTGGTCATCGCGATGGCCTGCGTCGGCCCCTCGGCCAGCCGCCTGGCCCACTCCATCGCCGTGGGCAGAAGCGACTCGTGCGGCACGACCTTGTTCACCAGCCCGTAGCGGTCGGCGGTCGAGGCGTCGATGGTGTCGCCGAACAGGAGCAATTCGGCCGCGCGGCCCGTGCCGACCAGCCGGGGCAGCAGGTAGCCCGAGCCCATGTCCACTCCCGCGAGACCAACCTTAGCGAACAGGAAGGCGAACCGCGCACGCTCCGACGCGATACGCAGGTCAGAGGCCAGCGCGATCACCGCGCCCGCCCCTGCGGTCATCCCGTTCAGCGCGGCGATGATCGGCTTGTCGAGCAGGCGCATGTTCGCCACGGTCGCCCCGGTCATGCGAGTGAAGGCAAGGTGGTCCTTCACGTCGCGGTCGAGCAGCGCACCGATGATCTCGTGCACGTCGCCGCCCGAGCAAAATGCATCGCCCGCGCCCGTCAGTACCAGCACCCTGACCGAGTCGTCGTAGCGCAGGTCTTCCAGCAGGTCGCGAAACTGCGCGTACACCTCGAAGGTGAGCGCGTTGAGTACCTCCGGGCGGTCGAACGTCAGCAGGGCCACGCCGTCGCTCACTTCATAGCGGAAGCCCAACCCGTCGCCGGGGTCGCGAAGTCGCCGCTTCGGGCCGAAGTCCATGCGCGTCTCTCCTCTCTCGCTCGGCGGGGCTACGACATCACCCGGCCGCCGTCGATGTTGATCGCCTGCCCGGTGATTCCCTTTGCCAGGTCCGACGCGAGGAACACCACGGTTGCCGCTACCTCGTCGGGGGAGAACAGGCGGTTCTGCGGGCTTGTGCTCTCCAGGGCTCGGCGGGCCTCTTCCTCGGTCATGCCGGTGCGGGCCGCGATGTTGGCGATGCTCGCCTCGGTCAGGGGGGTGTCCACGAAGCCGGGGCAAACGGCGTTGACCGTGATGTTGTGCTCCACAAGCTCGGTCGCCAGGGCGCGGGTCAGCCCGAGCACGCCGTGTTTGGCCGCTGTGTACGCGCTCACGTACTTGTCGCCCACGCGCGCCGCGATGGACGCGATGCTGACGATGCGGCCGCCGCCGTTCTCTATTAGCGCGGGCACGATTTCCCTGGTCACGTAGTATACACTCGTCAGGTTCAGCGCGATCATGCGGTGCCAAAGCTCGTCGGGGTGGCCCACGAACTTGTGCGTCTCGGCCCCGCCCGCTGCGTTCACGAGAATGTCGACTCCCTCCAGACCCCAGCGCATGGCGTCGGCCATGTCGGCCACTTCCTCGGAGTTGGTCACGTCGCACATCACCGGAATGTACTTGCGGCCTAGCGCCTCGATGTCCACGCCGAGCGTCTCAAGCTCCTGCGAGGTGCGCGACACCGCCCCGATATCTGCCCCGGCCCGCGCCAGTGCCAGCGCGACCGCCCGACCGATGCCGCGCCCCGCGCCCGTCACCACCGCCCGCCTACCCTCGAGGGCGGGTCCGCCCGCGCCCGCCACCTCAATGCTCAACTGGTATTCTTCGTCGTTCATGGCACGTCCAGTACGCACAGGTCGGCGCGCCCCGCCGCCAGCGCGGTATTGAGTTCGTTGGAGGTCGTCATGTAGCCGCCCGCGATTGTGGGTATGCCCGCTTCGTTGCGTATCCTGTCGCTGAGCGACAGGAGGAACCCCTTGCCGTAGGGCAACTCGGCGTGGGGGACAGTGTAGCCCGCGAGCACCGTCACGAGGTCGCAGCCGTGCGCCTTGAGCAGCCGGGCGAAAACCACCGCGTCCTCGATAGTCGCGCCGCCCCTAGCGTAGTCGGCCGCCGACAGCGCCACGGACAGCGGCCTCTCCTGCGGCCACACGTCGCGCACCGCGTCGAACACTTCGAGCGGGTAGCGCGCCCGGTTGAATGGCTCGCCGCCGTACTCGTCCTCGCGCCTGTTGGTCAGTGGCGAGAGGAACGACGCGAGCAGGTAGCCGTGAGCCATGTGTACCTGCAGCAGGTCGAACCCTGCCTCCAGCGCGCGCTGCGCCGCCCGCACAAACGCATCGCGCACGGTAGCCATGTCGGCCCGGCTCATCTCGCGGGGCACCTGCGAAGCGGGCGTGTAGGGCAGAGGCGACGGCGCGAGCAACTGCCACGCACCGTCGCGCATCGGGCGGTCGAGTCCTTCGGTGCGCGGCCGGGTCGCGCCGCGACGTCCCGCGTGTCCGATCTGCACACCCACAGTCGCGCCGCTACTCCTTACCTCTCGCGCCAGCTTCGCCCAGGTTGCCGTGTGCGCATCGGAGTACAGCCCGCAATCGCCCGGCGTGGCACGTCCCTCGGGCGACACGGCGCAGACCTCGGTCATAACCAGCCCCGCCCCGCGCTCGGCCCGCGATTGTAGCTCGGCCACGTATTCTGGCGCGGGGACTCCTTCACGCGCCGGGCACAGTACTACTGGCTGCGCGACCACGCGGTTGGAGAGCACTAACTCGCGCAGGCGCAGCGGCGCGAACAACGGCTCAGGCGCGACGAGCGGCGTGGGCACTCGCTCGCCCTTCGCCTCGGCCCCCTTCGCGGCGTACCAACGGTCCACCAGCGCGCCGAAGCCAGCGTCGCGGAAGCGCAGGTCGTCGTAGGTGATGCGGCCCGAGCGGGTCAGTAGCTGGAAGGCGAACGGCACGGGGTCGAGTACGAGATAACGCTTCAGCCCCTCGAAGTAGGTGCGGCTTTCGTGCGCCGCCCGCTGGAACGTGTCGACCACGCCCTTGCGCTCGGCCTCGTAGGCGTTCAGCGCGCTCTCCAGGTCGTCATGCTGCTCCAGCGCCCCGGCCAGCGCGATCGCATCTTCCATCGCCAGCTTCGTGCCCGCGCCCACCGAGAAGTGCGCCGTGTGCGCCGCATCGCCCACCAGCACGATGGGACGCTCGCGCCCGGTGTTGGGATCGGGCGCGTCGATGTGCCAGCGGCGGGTGCGCAGCGTGGGGAAGTTGATCCACTTCGAGTTGTTGGAAAGCAAGCGCTCCCCACCCAGGTCTTCGTCCAGCAGCCGCTGGCAGTAGGCCAGGCTCTCGGCCTCGTCCGCCTCGTCAAGCCCGGCGTTGTGCCATGTCGGCTCGTCGCACTCCACGATGAAGGTGCTCGTCGTGCCGCTGAACGGGTAAGCGTGTACCTGGAACAGGCCGTGCTCGTTCTCGTGGAAGATGAAGTTGAACGCGTCGAGCACCTTGTCCGCGCCGAGCCATATGTATTTCGCCTTCCCCGGCTCTACCGACGGCCCAAACTCCTCCTCAAAGGTGCGCCGGATCGCGCTGTTCACCCCGTCGGCCGCCACCAGCAGATCACACTCGGCCAGATCTGCCACGTCGTTCACCTCGCGGCCGAACTGCACTTCCACTCCTAGCTCGGCGCAGCGGGCCTGCAAGATGTTCAGCAGCCGCCTGCGCTCGATGGCCGCGATCACATGGCCCGCGCACGAGATGGTCTGCCCCCGGTAGCGCACGTCGATC
>DASTEB010000482.1:0-4331 GCA_035710025.1 Chloroflexia bacterium | reverse complement strand
AATGTGATGTCGAAGTCACAAGTTGCCCTAACTGGGATTCTTGCACTCTTGTTGGCCACAGTCCTCTTACTTGCGGGCTGCGCGACCACAGGAACGTCCTCTGCATCTCAGCAAGCTGACGGACTTTCGTCCAGTTACCAGATCGTGACCGGAACTACGGACATTCCCATCTATCCGGGTGGCGAGGTAACCTGGAATCAGATTTGGGAGGACGGCCCCGGTCTTGGGAGCTTCCGTGTGAAGACGAACGCCTCGAATGATGAGATCGGAGCGTTCTATGCTCATGTACTCCTCGCGAGGGACTGGACGCTAGCTCGCGACGAGGGAGATGAGTACGATCGGAGAATGACATTCATTTGGACAAACAGCGGGGATGGCGCGCCTGCGAGGCGTACGTTTTGGTTGTCAATTGACAACGTAAAGCAGGAAGGTGCAACGATCTACGCCAAAGTTGCTTCGTGGCCGGATAGCAGCAGAGTGCCGCTTATCGAGGACGCGCAGAACGTGGAAACCCAGTGGACGAATGGCTTGAGCAGGGGATTCGAGGACGACCGTCCATTAAAGGTGACAACATATACAACTGCATCTGCTCCGACCGAGGTCGAAGCCTTCTACAAGGAGAAAATGCCGGAACACGGTTGGGGTTTGGCAGTCTACGTTCCACACCCTGGAATTGCCTTCAGTCATAGCTACCTTGATCCGTACGGCTCTGATGGAGAAGTATGGAGCAACGTAGTAATTAGCTCCGAGCAAATCGATGATGCACGCACACAGGTGGTAATTGAAGCAAGTGCTTCCGATCTCAGGCAGTAAAAACTCGAACCACAAGATGCGCTGAAACGTCGCCTCTCGCATACGCGTTTGCGGCTTGATTTATTTATGCATAGGCGTGTGACAGAACCACTCAGCTTCAGCACAAATGAACGGAGCAACCAACATGTTCGGACAACGGTTGGGATCGGGAGACGAGGGGTACACCGACCTGATGGGACCGGGGCGCGTGCCCAAGTACGACATGCGGCCCGAGACCTACGGCACGCTCGACGAGGCGACCAGCACGATGGGCCTGGCCCGGGCCATGTCGTCGCTCGAGCGCGTGCGCGACATCCTGCGACACACCCAGCACGACCTCTACCTCATGATGGCCGAGATCGCCACGCCGTCCGAACAGCTTGAGAAGCTGCCGTACCGCATCACCGAGGAGCAGGCCGGCTGGCTCGACACGACCATCGCCGAGCTTGAGAAGGAGGTCGAGATGCCCCGGCAGTTCGTGCTGCCCGGCGCAAGCCCGGCCTCCGCCGCAATCGACGTGGCCCGTACTATCGTGCGCCGGGCCGAGCGCCACGCCGTCCGCCTGGTACACGAGGACGCGATGCCGCCGGGCAACGTCCTACGCTACCTCAACAGGCTGTCGTCGCTGCTGTTCGTGCTGGCGCGGTATGAGGAGCACGCGTCGGGGGTAGGGTTCGATATCGCCTCGCGCAAGGGGTAGCGCGCGGAGGTGGACATGCAGAAGGGGCACCCACGGCAGGTGCCCCTCGTCGTTTGGTGGCGCGCTATACGAGGTGCTGCTTGCGTAGCCACAGCACCGACACGAAGGCGATTATGCCGAGGATGAACGTTCCGAGGATGAGGCCGTTGAAGCCGATGTTCATCCACGTGATGAAGATGCCGCCCAGGCCGCTGCCGATAAGCTGCCCTAGCCCCAGGAAGACCGAGTAGAGGCCCATGACCGCGCCTCGGTGCTCGACCCGCGTGCCCGATATCTCGGCGAGGTAGGCCAGCGCGACGGGCGTGAAGCCGCTCACCAGGAACAGCCCTACCATAAGAACGGGCAGCCATACGAACGTGTTCCACGGGTCGGGGAACGGCAGGATGCGGTCGTTGATGCCGAAGAGGGCGAGACAGGTTATGAACAGCCCGCCCGATGCGATCTGCATGACGGTGCTCTTGCGCACCTTCGCGTACAGCAGGCTCCACACCCAGATGCCCACCATGAACACCAACCCGAAGCCCGCGAACAGGAAGCTCACCTGCCACGTCTCGAACTTGCCGTAGAGTATCTGCTCGGGGAAAGGGTCGGGTGTGCCTGCACGGGGCGCGATCATCAGCGGCTGCACGAGGTTGCCGAACAGGCCCACCACGGCGTTCACCGCGAGCCACGCGGGCACGAAGCCGCGCAGTGCAGGCTCGCTCAGCAGGGTGGTGTAGCTCTTCATGCGGGCGGCGAGCAGCGCGCGCACGGGGTGTTCGGTTGGGCCGACCGAGGCCTTGATCTCCTCCTGGTGCTTGCGCGCCTCGGCCGGAAGCGACTCGGGCACGAGGAAGAAGAGCATGGCCGTAGCGATTATGTAGAAGATCGCGATGATGAAGAAGGCGCTTTCCTGCATGGGCTTCCACAGCTGCCCGCCGATGATGTTGCCGCCGACCATGCCGACCAGGAAGCTGATCTCGTACAGCCCCATCACGCGCCCGCGCAGAGCGGTGCGCCTCACGCTCTTGCCTTCGGTCGCGTCGGCCAGGTAGCCAAGGGCGCTCGGCACCTTGGCGGCTGTGGATACGCCTTCGAGCAGGCGTGTGAAACCCAGGATCGCTATGCCCAGGAACGAGGCGGAGGCCAGAGCACTGAGCGGGTAGATGGGCAGGGCGATAGCGCCCATGAGCGGCCCGAGCACCAGGATGAAGCGCCGCCCGCGAAGGTCGCTCACCGCGCCGAACACCGGGGCCAGCGTTAGCTCGGTCACGTAGAACAGGGCCGACAGGATGCCGATCAGGTCGGCCTGGGCATTGAAGGTCTGACGCAGGAGGGACGACAGGAGAATGGCAGTGGCAGCCCCCGCGATGCGCAGCACGAAACTCGAAGCAATGACCACCTTCAGGGGGAAGGAGATATGCTCGGGCTCGATGTCTGGGGGAGTTCTTACTAGCTCATCAGGTTCGGCTAGGGTAGTGATTTCTTCGGGGATGATGGTTGCCATTATTCAGAGGATAGCATAGGGTTTGTGCGCGGCGCAATACGACTTAGGCTGTAAAGCAAGGACCAGAAGTACTAGCTCCTCCGGCCCCGGACTCTCAATTATACCCGGCCGGGGGATGAAGCGCGAGGCGCCGCTTCGGGCGATGAGCCCAACGAGGCGATCCATACGACAAGTAGTGGGAGCGGATTGGCGAACACTCGCTCGACCGACGTGAGCAGGTGCATCTCCAGAGGCTCGAACCTGGAGAAGACGTAGAAAAGCGACGCCGTCACGGCATAGAGCACGGCGAACACCGGGACGAGTGCGCTCCAGCGGTCGAGATTGCGCCAGGCACCGGTGATGAGTGCGGCAAGTCCCGCCGCCGGGGCCAGGGGCCAGATCAGGCCGAGGCGCGTGCTCAGCGTGGTGTGGCGCACGTGTTCCCAGATGAGCGGTAGGCGGCCGCGGTTGCCGGCGAGCGAGTCCAGGGTGACCGGCACATACACATTGGTGGGGATGCCGTAGAGTGTCAGGAGGGCATACCACGGCCCGGCGAGCACCACCCCGCCCAGCGCCAGCGCGCCCGCGCCCAGCCACGCCCGGCGCCGCGCCGGTCCAACGATCACGGCTGCCAGGCACAGAACCGCCAGCAGCACTATCCCCTCGCGTTTGGTCCACGCCGCGAGTCCGCCGGCCGCCGCGGCTACCATGAGCGTGCCCGGCGCACCGCCGCGCAGCCATCCAAGCAGGTAGGTGGCTGCCGCCAGCAAGTACACCGACAACGCGGTCTCGGCGAAGCCGTCGGCCGCGGGAGCCGATATGAGCAACACCGTGGCGACAACCGCGGCCGTGAACAGCGCGAGCGTGCGACGGACGCCTGCGCGGTTTGCCGCGGCGAAGGTTAGCCCGACAAGCGACAGGTAGAACAGCACCTGCACCACGCCCACCAGCCTGTCGTCGGGCGCGCCCGCCCACCTGAACACCCACGCTTCGAGCAGCGGCAGCAGCAGCGGGTAATCGAGGTTGGTGACTGCGCGAGAGGGGTCGGAGTAGACCGCAGGCCCGATCGCCCCGTCGTAATAGATGGCCCGCGCCTTCGTCGCCCAGTTGACCCAGGGATCCCAGATAGTGAGAGGCCGCCCGATCGACATGACGGCTACGTACGCCGTCTGAACGGCGATTACGGCAAGCAGCGCCAGCTCCAGCACGTTCAGCGGGGCTGACGCTGCGGGCGGCTCTTCGCGCCGCGGCCTGCGGGCAAATAAGTAGATCGCGGCACCGAGCGCGGCCGCGCCCAGGAGTGCCATCGTGCCCACCCACCCCACGCCCGCCGCCAGCAGGCCCAGAGCGGCAACAGTGAGCAGGCCCGCCCCT
>DASTEB010000481.1:0-6597 GCA_035710025.1 Chloroflexia bacterium | reverse complement strand
GTTATCTACTTCAATTTCAGGGGCGACCGCGGCCGCGAGATGAGCCGGGCGATCACCGACCCGGATTTCGACCAATTCGACCGAGGTAAGCGGCTGGAAGACCTGTACTTCGTCACCATGACCCGGTACGCGGCGGGCCTGAATGTCAAGGTGGCCTACCAGGCGATGGAGGTACGGGTGCCGCTGGCCCGCGTGTTGAGCGACCGCGGCCTCCGGCAGTTCCACATCGCCGAGACCGAGAAGTACGCCCACGTCACCTTCTTCTTCAACGGGCGCGTCGAGACGCCTTTCCCCGGCGAAGAGCGCGTGCTGGTGCCGTCGCCAAAGGTGCCGACCTACGACCTGCAGCCCGAGATGAGCGCCTTCGGCATCACCGAGGAGCTAACGGCGGCAGTCACGTCGGGCAAGTACGACTTCATCGTGGCTAATTACGCTAACGGCGACATGGTGGGGCACAGCGGCAAGCTGGACGCGACGATCAAGGCGTGCGAGGTAGTGGACGAATGTGTCGGCCGGGTGGTCGAATCCGTGCAGGCAGCGCACGGCGTGATGATGGTCACGGCCGACCACGGCAACGCCGACATGATGGTCGACCCCGAGACGGGCGAGCCGCACACCTACCACACGAAGAATCCCGTGCCGTTCATCCTGATCGCGCCCGACGGGAGTCCGTTGCGGCACGCGTCGCTTCGGACGGGTGGGCGCCTGTGCGACATCAGCCTGACGGTGCTCAACATTATGGACCTCGACCCCGCACCGGACATGACCTGCCAGTCGCTCATTGCACACTGACGCCGGCCACTAGCCCACGGCAAGGGCCACCACGCCCAGCACCATCGCGACGCTCGCAAGGATGCGCCGCAGCGCATCCCCCTCGGCGAGCAGGCGCGTGCCCATTACCGCGCCGAGCAGTATGCTTATCTCGCGGGCCGGGGCGACGTAGCTCACGGGGCTGAACCCTAGCGCCGTCAGCACGAGCAGGTACGACAGCGTGCCGAGCACGGCCACTCCGAACAGCTCCACTTTGTGCTCGCGCCATTCGGCCTGAACGTGGCTCGCCCTTGCCCTCATTGCCGGGGTGAGGATCGCCACGCGCACGAAGGTGCCCCCGTAATACAGCACCAGCGGCGGCAGCATCCCTACCGTCAGCCCGCCCTTGTCCCACAGCGTGTACGCACCGATGAGCAGCCCTGTCACCAACCCGTAGGCGGCGGCTGTGCCTGCGTTTCGTGCCCCCAGCGCCCGCGGCCCGCCCGTCAGAAAGAACGCCCCGAGCGCGATCAGCGCCATCCCGCCCAGCGCGAGCGCGCTCGGCCGTTCGGCGAACAGCAGGATCGCGCCGATGGTCGAAATGACGGGTCCGGTGCCCCGTGCCAGCGGGTACACAAGCGACAGGTCGCCCGCACGGTAGCCGCGCAGCAGCGTGAGGAAGTAGGTCACGTGGAGCGCGCCGCTGCCCGCGATGAATAGAAGCTGAGTCGGGCCTATCGGAGTGTCGCTCGTTACCAGAGCCCACACGAACAGGGGCAGGAACACCGCGAGGGCCAGCACATCCGACAGCCAGACGAACGCAGCACCGCCCCCCGCGCGCTTGGCCAGCAGGTTCCAGGTCGCGTGGAACAGCGCCGACGCGAGCACCAGCACGAGGGCAAGCGCGGTCATGGGGTCGGCATGCCTTCGTCCCGGGCGGTGGAGGGCGCCTCGCTACACGTAGCGGGCGTTCGGCTCGATATCCATCGCCAAATCGTGCTGGACCGAGTCGGCGTAGCGGTAGTACGCGGCGGCGGCGATCATCGCGGCGTTGTCGGTACACAGCACGAGCGGCGGGTAGCGGAACGGCATACGCAGCCGCTCGCCCAGGCGCTCGCGCAGCAGGGCGTTCGCCGCGACGCCGCCTGCCACCAGCACTTCGGCGGCGCGGAACTCCTCGGCCGCGGCAGCGGTCTTGTCGATCAGCGCGTCCACGATGGCCGCCTGGTACGAGGCCGCGAGGTCGGCCACGGGCAGGGGTTGGTCGCTGTGGACCTCCGCCGCGTGCTTTCGCTCCTCAACCGGCTCGGTGTGGGCCACGCGCACCGGAGGGGGCGGCTGCACCGCCACGGGCGCCTGCACCTGCGGCAGGTCGGCCGGGGCTTCCTCCGCGGAGAAGCTGCTCACGTCGACCAGCTTGCCCGTCTGCAGCGACATGTAGGGGAAGTCCCGGTGCACCGGCTGCTCGAGTGAGGAGGCGGGTCGGGCCGGTGCAGTCGGGCGAGCCTCCGTCTTCTGCCAGGGTTCGGGTTTGCGCCCCGCCACGCCGAACTCCTGCACCTTGCGCAGCAGCGCCGTCTTTACCCCGCTGAACGAGAAGTCATACGTGCCCTTGAGAGTGGCGCGCGGGAAGTTGAACCGCTCGGGGTCGCCCTGCTCTGCGGCCTTCTGGATGGCGGGGCCGCCCGGGTATCCGAGGCCCAGAATGCGCGCGGCCTTGTCGAACGCCTCGCCCGCCGCGTCGTCAATCGTCTTGCCGAGCAGGCGGTACTGTCCGTGCCCGGTCATTAGCACAAGCTCACTATGTCCCCCCGACACGATCAGCACGACGGCGGGCAGCCGCGGCTCCGGCACGTGCCGCCCCTCGGCAGCATCCTTCTCCGGGATGAGCCAGTTCGAGTAGATATGCCCCTCGATGTGGTTCACCGCCACCAGCGGCTTCGACCGAGCGAACGCGATAGCCTTCGCGGCGTTCACGCCCACGAGCAGCGCCGGAGAGAGTCCCGGCCCGCGCGTCACGGCCACGGCGTCGATATTCACCCACGACAGGCCCGACCGCTCGAACGCCTCCTCAAGCACCGGCACGATTGTCACGACGTGTTGGCGTGAGGCAAGCTCGGGCACGACCCCACCGTACTTGCGGTGCAGGTCTATCTGCGAAGCGATTACGTTCGCCAGGATGTGCCGACCGTCGCGCACGACGGCGACCGACGTCTCGTCACAGGATGTCTCGATAGCTAGGATGTTCATGGTTACTGCAGTCTGCCCGGCTCGACTTGATGTGCCGCGGGCAGATCCCGAGTGAAGCCGCGCCGCATGCGCTCGGCCAGCGACTCGCGCAGGCGGGCGACACGCTCCTTGAAAGACGGCGCGGCGATCGGCTCGCTCCACATTATGTAGGCGTCCTCGCCGTTGTCGCTGTAGTACCGGCGCCTCAGCCCCGCGATCTCGAGGCCGTACTTGCGGTAGAGCGCCTGCGCGCCGGTGTTCGAAACGCGCACTTCGAGTGTGACGCGGCTGGCCTTCATCTGCCAGGCTATATCAATAAGCCCGAGGAATAGCAACTCGCCCGCGCCGTGCCCGCGGTGGTCGGGGTGCACTCCGATGGTCGTGACGTGGGCTTCGTCCACCATGAGCCACAGGCCCGCGTAGCCCACGATCGGATAGCGGCCGGTGGGCGCGGGCGTCGAGCCGTTCTCAGAAGGCGGCCTGAGCCACGGCAGCAGCGCGCTCAGCAGCGACTTCGGCTGGCCCTGCTCCGGGTGTTCCTGCGGGGCAGCCGCCGTGCCGTTCGGCGTGACTTCCGGGTGTGACAGCGACGTGAGGTTGGCCGACGACGGCTCGGGCACTCCCGCGCTCACCGCCTCCGCGGGCGTGAGGTAGCGCGCTACGACGTAGCGATTGGTGTCGGGCGTGCGCAGCTCGCGGCGGTAGGCCGATGCGGGCCAGGGCATGCTGAAGCAAAGGCGCTCGATCCGGCTGATCTCCGGAATGTCCTCCTGCTTCATTGGCTCGAGAATGTACGGCATGGTCAGGCTTCTGCTGAGTGATGATATCGAGTGTACAGCATCGCGGCGCGGGATGGAAAGCGGCTCAGGAAGCTGCGTGCGCGGGCTGGAGATAAATCGCCTGCAATGCCGCCGGGTCATCCGCCTCGCCCCGGTTGGCCCGCTGCAGCGCAAGCTCCGCCAGGTACGCGGCTCGCCTTACCCCGGCTGCGGCGGGCGCGATTGCGACGTCCTTTCCCAGCCGCTCGTTGAGCACCTCCGCCGTCTCGGGGCTGATTTCGCCGCAAAACAGAGTCGCGACGTTTGTCTCCATCGCCCCCACCTGGTCCGCAAGCTCCCCTGCCGTGTTGTTGCCGTACGGCGTGAGCCGCTGCCAGCGCGTGCCCCGCGTGCGGTATACCGCCCACGCCAGCCGCCCGCGCCCCATGTTGAGCACGGCGCAGACCTGCGCAGCCGTAACCGCGACCTGCTGGTAGGCCAGTGCGTCGAGGCTCGGCACGCCCCAGATTGGGATCTCGAGCGCGTAGGCCATCGACTTTGCCGCGCTGATCCCAATCCTCACCCCCGAAAACGACCCCGGCCCCGTAGCCACGGCTATGCCCGTCAAGTCGCGCGGCACGGCACCCACCATCGATAGAGCGCGTTGCACGTTGGGCATGAGTTGGGTGGTCTGTTCGCGGCCCGACACCCAGCATTGCTCGAACAGCACGCCCTGCGCCGGGCGGTACAGGGCTATGCTTGCCAGGTCTGTTGACGTGTCGATTGCGAGGATCATATCGTGGGTGAGGGTCGGGCTACAGCCCGTAAGCGTCCTGCCTGAACTCGTTTACCAGCTCGTGGTAACGCTCTCCGCTGGAGTAGAACTTGAGCGTGCGCTTTGTCTCGCTGAGATGGCTGAAGCGAACGGTAAGCCTGTCGTCGGGCAGCCACACCGCCGCCCCCTCGGGCCACTCGATCACGGTCACGAACGGGCCTTCGAGGTAGTCGTCCAGTCCGAGGGTTGCTACTTCGTCTACGCCCTCCAGACGGTACAGGTCGACGTGGGCCAGCAAGTGCCGCCCGCCCTTGTACTCGTTTATCAGCGTGAACGTGGGCGAGTTGACGTAGCGGCTGTCGATGCCAAGCCCGCGCGCGATGCCCTGCGTGAAGGTGGTCTTGCCCGAGCCGAACTCGCCCTCGAGCAGCACCACGTCGCCCGGGCGCAAGTGCTTGCCCAGGTGCGCGCCCAACCGCCTCGTCTGCTCGGCGCCGTGGCTCACAATGTCGAGATCAGCTAGCGATGTCACGTCCGTGCCCGACGTCCCTTCGTGAGAGTTGAGCGCCGCTTCCCCTGCTGCGCGGCCTCCGCGAGCACGCGAGCCGTGGCAGCCGCCGACCGCTCCCAGGTAAACAAGGACGCCCGGCGCGGGCCCATCTCGCGCAGCCTCTCGGCCTCCGGCCCTCCCGCCAGCAGGCGCTCGAGCGCGGCCGCCCAGCCCGCCGTATCGTGGGGATCCACGGTGAGGCCCGACTCGGACACCACTTCGCGCAGCGCCGGGGTGGTCGACACCACGACCGGAGTGCCGCACGCCATCGCCTCAAGCGCGGGCAGGCCGAAGCCTTCGTACAGCGAGGGGTAAGCGAAAACGGTCGCGACATTATACCACAGGGGTAGGTCGTCGTCAGGCACGCGGCCGAGGAAGCGCACGCGTCCGCTCGTCCCCAGGCCGAGGCGCTCGGCGGTCGCGAACACCTCGTCGTAATACCACCCTTTGCTCCCCCCGATAATGAGCGTCACGTCCTCCATGCCCGGCTTGCTCGCGACGGATGCGAACGATTGTAGCAACACGGTCAGGTTCTTCCGCGGCTCCAGCGTGCCGACGTACAGCACCACGCGCCCCTCGACGCCCTGCCGGGCCAGGAACTCGCGTTTTGCCTGGTGGGCAACCGGACGGAACTGCTCGCTAACGCCGTTGTGTACCGTCGTCACACGCTCAGGCGCCACGCCGAGCAGGTCGATCACGTCCTGCCGCGTCGCCTCCGACACCGTGACCACACGCGCCGCGTGCCGTGCCGACCAGCCCGTCATGGCAGTCAGGTACATGCGCTTCAGCGGGTGGAACGCTTTGGGGTAGCGCAGGAAGATCACGTCGTGGATCGTGACGACCGTGGGGCAGGGCGACACGACCGGGCGCACGTTCACAGGGCAGAACAGCACGCCGCTCCGCGACCGGCGAGCGGCGAAGGGCAGCACCAGCTGCTCCCAGGCGATGCGCACAGGTGCGCGCTGCGTCGGGAAGCGGCTGGGCGAAAGCCTGAGATTTGGGGGCAGCGCGGCGGCGAAGTCGGGCGGCACGGGCGCGTTGCCCACGAAGGCGGTGAAGCGGTCGCCGGGCATCGCCCCGGGCAGCAGCCGTACCATCTCGTAGATGTAACGGCTCAGGCCCGCCTGCCGGTAGTCGGCCGAAAAGGCGAGCAGGTGGGCGTTGATGGCGACGCGCATACACGTCATTATACAGAGCGCGCTGCGCCCCGGCCAAACGGCCGCCGCGGCTTGCTTGACGCGGCATGCACCATGCCGTATAATTACCCCGGCGAACTGCTAAGGCAGTTGGCGCAGACATGGGGATGTAGCTCAGCTGGGAGAGCACAACACTGGCAGTGTTGGGGTCAGGGGTTCGAGTCCCCTCATCTCCACCAGGGGCAAAGAGTAGAGGAATGGCATCGCGCTTGAACCGCCGGTGCCATTTGCATTTCCATCTATTGCAGGCTTAATTGACCAACCGGTCTCAGGGCGCCTGGTGTATCTGAATGTAGTTACCACAGGTATCGTCGAGTATGGCATAGGTGCCCCATTCCG
>DASTEB010000480.1:0-4939 GCA_035710025.1 Chloroflexia bacterium | reverse complement strand
GCCTACTATTCTATAGCTAAGGGGGGAACTTCGCTAGAGCCTATGTCGTAAGGCCGTGTCTCATAGCGTAGGCTGTGGCGGTGGCGCGGGCAATCCTGCCTGTGGCCCCAATCTTCTGGTAGATGTTGGAGATATGGCGCTCCACTGTGCGCAGGCTCAACACAAGCCCCTGGGCGATCTCCTGGTTGCTCTTGCCCGCCGCGATCAGTCGCAGCACCTCCATCTCCCGCACCGTCAGGTCGTCCGGGTAGGGTTGCTGCGGCTCGATTGCGCCCGCCGGGATGGTCTCAAGCGGGCCTCCGGCCTGCTCAGACCTGGGCCGCCCTTCGGAGATGGTCTCGAGGGCATAGGCTATAGTCTCTTCGGGCGACATGGCCTGACCCGCGGCCCGCAGTCTCGCGAATGTCTCGTCGTCCAGCTCGGCGCTTACGCGCGGTATGATCCGGTCGATCTCCAGGCGGATGGCAAGCTCATACTGAGCGCCCGCCGCGCCGATGGTCCCTTCGGACGCGCCGATCAGCGTCGCGGCACGTTCGACCTTACCGCGCAGCCGTGCGACCTCGGCCAGCCCGATCAAGTACCAGCGCGACCACCGTCTGTTCCCCGAGCCGCGGGCGCGAGTCAGGCCTTCCAGGAGGAATGCTTCGGCCTGCTCCGGTTCGGCCTGGTGTAGGGCTACCATGCCGAGCCGTGCAAGGCAATTGGCCATAATCCACTCAATGCCCGACTCTCGCGCAATAGCAAGCCCCTCCTCGATCAGCGGCCGGGCCCTGTCATAATCTCCCCGGTGGTAGGTCACCGACCCTTGCCCGCTCAGCGTGCCGGCTATGCCTGCCATGTTGCGCAGTTCGCGGTCGATAGCCAGCGATTCGTCGAACGCGGCCTCCGAGTCTTCGTACCTCCCCAGCAGCATGAGAACGGTACCCATCAAAGAGAGAGCGGTTGAAATGAGAAACGGGGCTCCTAACCGCCTGCTTATGATCAGTGATTCTTCAAGCTGGGCAAGACTATAGTCGTACTCGCCATGCCACAACGCGGCGGCGGCGAGGCCGCGTAATGCTCCGGCCGCGCCCCGATCGTCACCCAGCGTCCTGGACATCTCAAGGCTCTCCCAATAGGTCTGGCGAGCCTCCGTAAAGTCGCCCTGCTCGAAGTGCATGCGTGCCAGCCCCCGAACCGCCTTGGCACGTTCCGCGGTCGGCTCGGCCTGCTCGGTCTTGTTCAGTAGCTGCGTGTACCAGTGCTGCCCTTCGGCGAGGAAACCTCTGTCCTGCCAGTAGCGTGCCAGCGCTCCCGCCAGCCTCAAGCCCTTTTCCGCGCGGCCCTCGCGTGTGAGGCTCCACTCCAGCGCCGCTCTCAGGTTGTTCTGGTCGGCGTCAAGACGGCGCATCCACCGGAGCCATTCGTCCCCGAGCAAATCCCGCTCTTCATTCTCGGCAACCTGCAAGAAGTAATCCAGATGTCGATCAGCCGTGGCGTCGAGTTCCCCAACCTCGTCGAGCTTTTCCCGGGCATATTCGCGGATGGTTTCAAGCATCAGAAAGCGGGGCTCGCCTGGCGCTCCATCTTGCGGGTGAGGGCCTTCGCCGAGGCTCAGGAGACTCTTGCCTACGAGGGACGTTACTCCGTCGAGGGTCTCTAGCTCAGTATCAGCACCGCCGCATACCTGCTCAATCGCCTCGAGCGTGCACCCGCCCACGAACACGCCCAGCCGGCGGAACAGGGCTTGCTCATCAGGGTCGAGCAGGTTGTAACTCCAATCTATGGCCGCCAGCAGAGTTCGCTGCCGCTCGGGCAGATCGCGCGCCCCTCCCTTGAGCAGCGTAAGCCTGCTCTTGAGGCGCGCCAGTATTTCCTTGGGCTGCAGCACGAGGGTGCGCGCGGCGGCAAGCTCTATCGCCAGGGGTAGGCCGTCGAGCCGCAGGCATATCTCGGCCACGGCGGGGGCGTTACGGTCGGTAAGCTGGAAGCCGGGGCTGACCGCCTGCGCTCGCTGCAGGAACAACTCTATTGCTTCGTAGTCCGAAAGCGCTTTGAGGTCGGGCAGCCGGTCAAGGTCGGGCAGGGAGAGCGGGGGAACGGGGTAGTCGTGCTCGCCGTACAGCTGAAGCAGCTCACGGCTGGTGACCAGCATCTTCACGCCGGGGCACGCGGCGAGCAGGTCTGACAGCAGCGGCGCGGCCTTGACTACTTGCTCGAAGTTGTCGAGCAACAGGAGCATTTGCTTGCTTTGCAGGTAACCCTTCAGCCGCTCAGGCAGAGACTCGTCCAATGCGCCCCGCAGCTCCAGGGCCTGAGTGACGGCAGATGCAACCAGGTCGGGGTCGGTAATCACGGCCAAGGGGACGAAGCAGACCCCGTCGGGGAAGTCGTCCGGCAAGACGGAGGCCGCTTGTATGGCGAGGCGGGTCTTGCCGATACCGGGCGGGCCGAACAGGGTGAGCAGGCGCACCTCGGGGCGGCGCAGCATGGCGCAGACAGCCTCGACCTCCCGTCCCCGGCCCACCAGCGGCGTGGGTTGGTGGGGCAGGTTGTGGTAGACGGGTTGGCTTTGTTGTAGGTGGTTCTTCGTTGCGACGGGGTGCATAGGTATCCATCTTCAATCGGGCCACAAACAGGAGAATGCCCGCTTGAATGTGCACACCATTCTATACCTAAGCCGGAGAACTTGCTAGACCAGAACGCAGTGGGCAGTGGGCGTCAGTCTGCCTTCTGCCCACCACCCACCGCCTACTGCCTACTGCCTACTACACTCTCTACGCCAAGCGGTGGTGTATAATTCCCTGTTACCCTGATCGCTCATAGTACGCGCGCGTGGAGGAAGCACATGGCCCGGATCAAGCTGGCATATATCGGTGGAGGCAGCACGCGAGCGCCCGGCACGATGGCCTCGTTCGTGGAGCAGGGTCACAACTTCGACGGCTCCGAGGTCGTGCTGGTGGACCTGAACGAGGAGCGGTTGGCCCTGGTGAAGACGCTGGCCGACAAGATGGCCCGCGCAAAGGGGCTTGACCTCACAATCACCACCACGACCGACCGCAGGGAGGGCCTGCGCGACTGCGATGCCGTGCTCACCAGTTTCAGGCCGGGCGGGTTCGAGGCGCGCTACCTCGACGAGAGCATCCCCCTGAAGCACGGGGTACTCGGGCAGGAGACGCAGGGGCCGGGCGGCTTCTTCATGGCGCTGCGCTCCATCCACGTGATGAAGGATATCGTCGCGGAGATGGAGCGGGTCTGCCCCGACGCCATCCTGTTCAACTACACCAACCCGGTCAACCTGGTGTCGGAAGCGGTGACGCACCACACCGCAATCCCCACCATCTCCCTGTGCGACGGGCCGATCATCTACCCGAGGTGGGTGGCGCGGCTCGCGGGACTTGACCCCGACAGGGTGGACGGGGTGATGATCGGGCTGAACCACGGCTCGTGGACGGTGCGCCACCTGTACGAGGGGAAGGATATGATCCCGCTGGTGCAGGAAGCCTACGAGCGCAAGAAGGGCGACCCCAACGCCGACAAGGAAGACCTGCGCTACCTGCACCTCACGTCGGTGATGGAGTCGATCCCGGCGAGCTACTTCCTGTACTACTATTTCCGCGACGAGATCGTGGCCGAACTGCAGGCCAAACCGACCACCCGCTCACAGGACATCATGGCCAGCGTGCCCGACTACTGGGCGCACTACCGCGAGCAGGCCGAGCGCGACGAGCCGGTGCTCGACCCCCGGCGCTCGCGGGGCGGCATCAACGAGCTTGAACTTGCGATTGACGTGATGGACGCTATCTTCAACGACCGCAAAGAGGTGTGGCCGGTGAACGTGCCCAACCGCGGCGCGATCCCCGACCTCCCCGAGGACATGGTGGTCGAGGTGCCGGGCTACGTGGACCGAAGCGGCGTGGTGCCGCTGGCGCAGGGGCACTTGCCTCGGCAGGTCGCGGGGTTGGTGAAAATGCTGGGCGAATACCAGGCCCTCACGGCCGAGGCCGCCTGGAGCGGCACGCGCGTCGAGGCCATCCGCGCCCTCGCCTCCAACCCCCTGTGCTACTCCCTAGAAGTGGCCGAGCGGCTGTACGACGAGATGGCCGCCGCCCACAGCGACTACCTGCCCGACCGGCTGCGTTAGCGCTTTCACACAAAGGCGCAAAGGCCGCAAAGTTTCTTAGTGTTTTTGGCCACGA
Organism: Chloroflexia bacterium; assembly: GCA_035710025.1. Lineage (GTDB taxonomy): Bacteria > Chloroflexota > Chloroflexia > QHBQ01 > JADMIH01 > JADMIH01. The sequence goes on along the minus strand of DASTEB010000480.1, from coordinate 761 downwards.
AGAACACGAAGGAGCACGAAGGACACGAAGTCTATTGGGGTCTGGCATTGGTGCTCGGGTGGCAACAGCGCAAACCTTCAAAACCTTTGCGGCCTTTGCGCCTTTGTGTGAAAAACAAGAGTAGGAGCGAGCATGAAGCTGATCGTTGTGGACGACTATGAGGCCCTGGGGCGGGAGGGGGCCAGGGTGATCGCGGAGGTGATTGCACGCAAGCCTGACGCCGCGATTGTGGTGGCTACGGGCGACACGCCCATGGGCATCTACGAGGAGCTGGCTGCCCGGCAGGCCCGGGGGCAGGTGGACGCGTCGCGGGTGCGGGCGTTTCAGCTTGACGAATACCTGGGCGTGCCGCCCGACGACCGGCGCTCGCTGTACGGCTGGATGGATCGCTCGTTCACCCGCCCTCTCGGCATCCCCGAGGCCAACGTGGTGCGCTTCCTCTGGCAAGAAGAGCGCGCCGCCGAGGGCATCGCTGACTATGTGCGGGCGGTCGAGGAGGCGGGCGGGTTCGACCTGGCGATACTGGGGCTTGGCCCCAACGGGCACCTCGGCTTCAACGAGCCGCCCAGCGGCCCCGACTCGCCCACCCGCGTGGTCGACTTGACCCAGGAGAGCATCGAGAGCAACGCCGAGTACTGGGGTGGTCCCGACGTGGTGCCGCGCAGGGCTATCACCGCCGGGATGGACCTGATCCTTGCGGCCCGGCGGATATTGCTGGTGGTGTCGGGCGAGCATAAGCAGGACATCCTGCGCCGCACTCT
>DASTEB010000479.1:0-3059 GCA_035710025.1 Chloroflexia bacterium | reverse complement strand
TCGTGTTCTTCGGCGGGATGGATGTCCTCACGCTCGTCCGGATCACGCCTGATTTCAGTCCGGCGCGTGCCGTCCGGCGGAATCGGGTCTCTGTGTTCGGCCTCGTAATCACGGTCGTATGTCGGCGAGTGTGTTGGATCGTACGTCGGGTCAGGCCGTTCCATCATTGCCGCCACCTCCCTCTCAGTGTGCCATACGGCGATTTCTCCCAACCCTTCCGAGGATCAAGCCTCTGCACGATGCGGAGGCTATACGGCGCGAATGAGGTTGCCCTCCGTATCTAGCTCGACGAAGTGGTGTACGCGCCCCTCGCGGTAGCTTCGGCACTGGTTCTCGGGCCGGTTGTCCACCGGCTGGCGCGGGTTGTGGGCAATGTCGGCGCACCAGTCGGGCACGATCTCTTCCGACAGGCATGGGCCGTTGGTGAAGTCCATCCCGTCGGCGCGCTTCTGCTGGAATAGCTCTTTGGCCTTGCTGATTGCAAGGTCACGGTTGTTCGGATTGCCCCGGTTCTGCATCATGATCCTCCTTTCAGGCTTGTGCCGTCACCCGGCAGAGCAGTCTCACGCGGGCGCACCGTCATGGCGGGCGCGCACCAGCAGCACGGCGCAGGAGGCCCGGCGCACTACCTCTTCTGCCACGCTCCCCAGGAAGAGGCGCTGCAGGCCGCTGCGCCCGTGGGTGGTCATGGCGATCAGGTCGGCGCCAACGGCCTCGGCCCGCTCGAGGATCACCTGGGCCGGGTGTCCCTCGGCCACCACCTCGTCAACCCGCTCGCCGCGGGCGCGCAGGCGGTCGCCCACCGACCTCAGGTAGGCTGCCGCGTCCCGCTGCTCTTCCTCCAGCGCCTCGGTCATCTGCTCGGCGGTGTAGAGGTCGGCGGGCGCGGCCATGGGCAGGCCAATGGCCGGGGTGACGGTCAGGCTAGGCGGCGTGGTCACGCGCAGCAGGGTTACGGCAGCGCCGAACTTCTCGACCAGCGCTTCAACGTGGGGCAGCACCTGCTCGGCCGTCTCCGAGCCGTCCAGGGCCACCAGAATGTGAGTGTACATCGGTCTGACCTCCTCCACCCCAGCCGCAGCACAATTCAGACCATTGGTGACGGTTTTGAAACGCAAAGGCGCAAAGACGCAAAGGTTTTATTGGTTGAACCGCAGAGACGCAGAGATCGCAGAGGCAACACAGAGAATAATGGGGTTTGCATGGCCGCTCGGGCAGGTAAAGCGCAATCCCTGACAAATCTCTGCGTAATCTCTGCGCTCTCTGCGTCTCTGCGGTTCAATTGACACTTTGCGCCTTTGTGTTCCGTCTCTCCTACTTGGCGCCGGGGTCAGGCTCGGCGAGGAGGTGGCCCAGCATGAGCAGGGGCACGCGCACGCCCTCGGGCCGCGCGACGAGCGCCAACTGCAGGTCGGTGAGCGCGCGCTCCATCAACAGGGTGTCGAGCAGCACGTACAGCATGCGCGGCGTGCGCGGCACGAATGAGGCTTCGCCCGCGGTTCGCAGGTACTCGCCCAGGAAGGCGGCAGAGGCATGCTGAGCCCAGTAGTCGGCCCACTGCTCGAGGCGTTCGGTCTGCTCCGCACCCGAGCCGTTACGCCGCCTGCGCGACAGGGGCACGTGCGCGGATGCGTGGAACGAACGGATCATGCCGGCCACGTCGCGCAGGGGCGAATGCATTAGCTGCCGCTCGGCCATGAGCCTGTCAGGCTCGCCCTCGAAGTCGACGAAGACGTAATCGTCGCCGTCGCGGAGTACCTGTGAGAGCCGGTAGTCGCCGTGGTAGCGCGTTCGCGTGGCCTCAATGCGGGTCTTGAGGATCGCGCCAAACCGCTTTATGACTGCCTCCTCCATGTCGGCGATCGTCTGTGCGTGCTTCGCCAGCGCATCGTCCAGGGTATCAAGCTCCCTTCGGAGCAGGAACATAGTCTGCCCGGTAAGCCGGCGCATGGCCTGGTACACGGAGCGCTGGTAATACGAGGTGAAGGGCCGGGGGCCGAAGGCCGCATCGTCGCGCCCGGCAGATAGGGCCAGGTGCAGCTCGGCGGTGCGCTTGCCCAGTAGGCGCGCTCGCTCAAGGTAGTCGCCCATGAGGTCGAGGGCAGCGTCGTCCGGATCGCCGGAGGCCAGGTCGAGCAGCGTCGCGGTAGAGAGGCTCACACTCGGCGGCGTGCCGGTGCGGCGGGCGGCGCGGCGAAGGAAGGCCCCCACAGCTTCCTGGGCTTCGTCCCACCCGTCGCCTTCGTGGGGGATGTACTGCTCGAGCACCGCGATGGTCGCTTGCCGCCCGCGCCCTCCGCGATATTCGATGTGCCCGGCCAGCGGGGGCGTGTGCTTGAAGTGCTGCTCGGAAAGGAACGCGCCGATTTCCACGTCGGGGTTGATGCCGTCGTCAACGCACCGGAACAACTTGAGTATCAGTCTGTCGCCGAATACGACGGACGTGTTGTTCAGGTCGCCCTCCACGATGCGCGGTGCGGCGGCGGCCTTTGCCGGGACCTTCAACTGCCGGAGGGCGGGTGTGGGAATACCGGTGGTGCGGCCCGCCACGCCCTGCAGGCCTTTGCGGCTAGCGATGATCTTGAGGAGCGCTGCCGGGAAATCCTCGTCCCACATCGCGTCGAACAGCAGGCCTTCGGCGTTGCGGCTCCCGGCCTGATGGGCGATGCGCGCGATGACCGCGCCCCGGTTCCTGCGCTTCAGCGTCTCAGCCGTCCGCCCGGTGGCGAGGTTGAGCGGCAATACGTAAGTCTCCGGGTCGCGCTCGGCGTACTCGACGCGTATTAGCGCCAGGAACGCTACCTTCCGCCCGTAGGGGATGGGCGTGGCCTCAACCACCTTGGCGGAGAGGATGCGGTGAGCGCGGCCTCGGAACCAGTGCTGCTCATGCAGGTAGTCGGACAGCACGCCCGCAAGCTCGTCGCGCATCTCACCTCTTATTACTTCCTCCCAGCCGTCGGTCGACACGATGGTGGGGATGGGACGCGCCCTGCCGGTGTCCGGCAGGACTCCCCGCTCGGCCAGCGAGAACCAGTAGAACGTGTGCGGGCCGAGGGTGA
>DASTEB010000478.1:0-11963 GCA_035710025.1 Chloroflexia bacterium | reverse complement strand
GGGGCAAGGCGCGTACAGCCTCCTGAAGTATGAGAGCGGCGTGCACCGCGTACAGCGCGTGCCGGTGACCGAGTCGAAGGGCCGCATCCACACCTCCACAGCGACAGTCTCGGTCATGCCCGAGGCCGAGGAAGTGGACGTAGACGTGCGCGAGGAAGACCTGAAGATCGACGTGTACCGTTCGGGCGGGCATGGGGGGCAGAGCGTGAATACGACCGACTCGGCCGTGCGTATCACTCACCTGCCCACCGGTATAGTGGTTACCTGCCAGGACGAGCGCAGCCAGCTCAAGAACAGGCTCAAAGCGATGACCGTGTTGCGAACGCGACTGTACGAGATGGAGCTTGAGCGGCGGCAGCAGGAACTCGGAGTGGAGCGCCGCTCGCAGGTCGGCACCGGTGACCGCTCGGAGAAAATTCGCACGTACAACTTCCCCGACGACCGCGTTACCGACCACAGGATCAAGCTGACCGTGTCGGGAGTGCCGCGCGTGCTGGCCGGCGAAATCGACAATGTCGTCGAAACGCTGCGGCTGACCGACCAGGCCGAGCGCCTGCGGTCGGAGGGTCTGGACGATGGCCGGAGTGACAACGGCCACCGTTGATGAGGCGCTGCGCGACGCCGCCTCGCTACTCCGCCCCCGCTCATCTACCCCTCGCCTCGACGCCGAGGTTATCCTGGCGCACGTGCTCAACACGACGCGCGCTTCTCTGCTCGCCCGCTTCAACGACAGCCTTACTGATGATGTTGTCCCTCTTTACCGTGCGCTGATCGACCGCAGGCGGCACGGCGAGCCTGTCGCCTATATCACAGGCCACAGGGAGTTCTACGGACTTGACCTTGAGATCACGCCCGACGTACTGGTGCCGCGACCCGAGACGGAGAGCCTTGTCGAGGTGTGCCTCAAGCTATTGCCTCGAGGTGAAATTAGCCACTTGGCTGACGTCGGTACGGGTTCGGGCGCTATCGCGCTCGCCGTCGCCGCCGGTAACCCGACCGTCCGCGTTTACGCAACCGAGGTTTCGATCGCCGCGTTGGCGGTTGCCCGCAGGAATGCGGCCCGGCTCAATCTCCATGATCGCGTGACATTCCTTGATGGCGACCTCCTAGCGCCCGTCCCGCACGCCGTCGACGTAATCGCCGCAAACCTCCCCTACGTCCCTCCGGGAGAGGCCGAACCTGACGTCGCGTTGTGGGAGCCTCGCGATGCGGTATTTGGAGGCGGCCAGGACGGTACGGCAACGATCTTACGCTTCCTCACGCAGGCGCCGGAGTATCTGCGACCGGGCGGCTCGGTAGTCATGGAGACTGCGCACTCACAAGGACGCGCTGTATCAGAGGCCGCCAGGAAAGCATTTCCCGGTGCCGTGGTCGATGTGAAGAAGGACCTCTCCGGATACGACCGGCTGGTAGTCGTGAGAACGGCATGACGGTCCGCCTCATCGCGCTCGACCTCGACGGAACGGTCTTCGGTGACGATCTGGTGATCTCCGAGCGCACCAGAAGGGCTATAGCCGCGGCGCAGGAGGCGGGCATTCTGGTTACGATTGCCACCGGCCGTATGTTCCGCTCAGCCAGCCAGGTTGCCACAGACCTCGGCATCTCGGGGCCGCTGATTTGTTACCAGGGCGCGCTCGTCCGCTACCACCCGTCGGGCGAGACTCTGCTCCACGAAACGGTGCCGGCGCCGCTTGCGCGCCAGGTCATCAAGGCCACAACCCGCGCTGGTCTGCATCTGAACGTCTACGTAAACGATGAGCTGTTCGTGGACAAGATCACGCCGGAGGCGCAATTCTACTCAAGCATCAATCTCGACCTGCCGATGCACGAAGTAGGCGATCTGGCCGCCTGGCTGGACGCACACGGTGGTGAGCCCACCAAGCTGGTGATAGTGACTGACCCGCACAAGACCGACGGCGTGTTGGCCGATTATACGGGGCAATTCGGCGCAATTCTCCAGGTCACCAAGTCGCATCCTCGGTTTACCGAGTTGACCAACAAGAGCTGCTCCAAGGGCCGCGCCCTCGCCTTCCTCGCCGAGCGCCACGGCGTGAATCAGGCTGAGGTTATGGCGATCGGCGATGGGTTGAACGACCTTGACATGCTGTCATGGGCAGGGTACGGCGTTGCGATGCAGGGAGCGCCCGAAGCCGTCATCAAGGCGAGCCGCATCGTCTGCCCGCCGATCGAGCACGACGGCGCCGCCGATGCCATCGAGCGGTACGCACTGAGCGTCACGCAACCTGATTAGCGGAGCCTCAAGGCATCAACGGCTCTGACTGACCTGTCTACGAAGTGGCCCCGTGGGCGTTCGTGGGCTATAATAATCCACTATGAAGACTCGTCCGGCACCAGGCGGCTCCGACGCGCCCCAAGAGCTAACAGGCGGCGCACCTGATGCTGCCCTGCCGGAGAGCGGGAACGGAGCTGAGCGCACTGCCGCCGAGACCCCTGTGGCCGACGACCTCGGCGTACTCTTCCCCGAATCGGGTACATTGAGTGCGTCAGCACAGCCTGCAGCCACAACAGTGGTTCGACCTAGACCGCGAGCCGCCTTCCGTGACTTCATGCGCAACCTGAGCCTGGACGACCGCATCGGCCGCATCGCGCTGTCAATTGTGCTGGCCGTACTCATGTGGTTCTACGTGACGAGCCTGGAGAACCCGGCGCGCGTCACCGAGTTCAACGACATTCCGATTGAAGCGCGGAATGTAGGCCAGAACTTGAAGATCATCAACCCCCTGACCGGCGCTGACGTGACCCTGCAGGCCCCCCAGAACGTCATGAGCACGCTGCGCCCGGCCGATGTCCATCCGTTCGTTGACCTGCAGGGGCTATCTGCCGGCGTTCACCAGATACCGGTCCAGCTCGAGGTCAACGGCGCTGCCGGACGAAGCCTGATCAGCTCGTCAGTCGATCCGCAGGAACTACAGGTGCAACTCGAGGCGCAGGCCGCGCGTGTGATGACCGTAACGGCCCGAACGCAGGGCACGCCCGCGTTCGGTTTCGGCATCGAGCAGCCGCAGGTGGACCCCACCGAAGTTACGGTCACGGGCCCGCAGGACGCCGTAAACCGCGTCGGCCAATTGATAGTGGAAGTCAACATCAACGGCGAGGCCACCACGCAGCAAGGCCTGATCAGCCCGATTGCCCTCGACTCGGAGGGTCAACAGATTCGGGGCCTGACATTCGAGCCGGAGTCGGTACAGGTCGTCGTGCCGATCAAGCTGCTCTTGAGCTACAAGCCGGTGGCGGTCAGGCCAATCGTTGTAGGCAACCCGGCGCCCGGCTATAGCGTCGTGGCTATCATTCCGGAACCGCGTTCGGTCACCATTTGCTGCGCGCCCGAAGAAGTGCTCGATCCGATTCAGTCGCTCGACACCCAACCGATAGGAATAACCAATACAACCTCAACGGTGATAACCAACACGCAGCTGATCATGCCCGCCGGCGTTGAGCTCTATCCCGGCCAGAGCACAGGGATTACGGTGACGATCAGGCTGGAGACATTCGAAACGAACTTCACCCTCGCCGTCGTGCCCACGGTCGAGGGCCAGGCCGCCGGCACCAGCGCGGTAGTCTCGCCAAGCAGCATAGACGTCAGGCTCGCCGGTACGCTTGCCCAGTTCCAGAACCTGCGCCCCGAGGACGTTCGGGCCGTGCTCGACCTTGCCGGTCGCGGGCCGGGCACCTACGAAATCGAGCCTCGCATCATCGTACCGCAGGGTATCAAAGTCGTAGATGCGCAGCCTCAGCGCCTGACGGTCAGCGTGCTCGCGCCTACAGCCGTACCGCCGACGCCTACGCCGACGGCCATCGCCAGCCCCACACCCAGCCCCGAAGCCACGGCTACATCCGGCTCGCTCGTCGCGGAATCTCCGTCGCCGACCGACTCGCCTGAGCCTGAGCCGACCGAGACTCCGACGCCCGAGCCGGGCGCGTCGGGGCAGCCGGTCGTGTCGCCCGTGCCTACCAACCCGGTCGACCTCGAACAGACCGAGTAGCAAAAGCCCCCCTGGCGCAACCGACGCGCGCTCAGTTGCGCGCGTTGCGGCACTCGGGTGCTGACCCTGAAATGTTATAATTCTCTGCAAGAGCTAATTTGAGTGCGGATGGGTTCCGGACTGTGGCGGAACGCGTGCTCGCGAGTCGCCCGGCGGTTCGGTCGAGCAGGGGGAGAGGAACATGTGCGGCATAGTCGGTTACGTGGGCCAGCGCGATGCGGCCCCAATCATCTACCAGGGACTGCGCAACCTGGAGTACCGGGGATACGATTCTGCCGGTATCGCAGTCCAGCGAAACGGCACGATTGACGTGAGAAGGGCAGCGGGGAAGCTTGACAACCTCGAAGCCGTCCTGCGCGAGCAGCCTCTTAGCGGCCACTGGGGCATCGGCCACACGCGCTGGGCAACCCACGGCAACGTCAACGAGACCAATGCCCACCCTCACCGAGACTGCAAGGGCGACGTGGTGGTGATCCAGAACGGGATCGTAGAGAACTACCTGCCTATAAAGGCACGCCTGCGCGAGCAGGGCCACGAGTTCCGCTCGGAGACCGACACGGAGGTCCTCCCGCACCTGATAGAGCAGCACCTGGCCGACGGCGCGCCCGGGCTCTTCGATGCCGTGCGCCTCATGCTGGACGAGATCAAGGGCTCTCACGCTATCGTAACCATGCGCGCCCAGGAGCCGGAGACTCTCGTCGCCGCCCGGCTGGGCAATGCCGGGGGAGTCGTGATCGGCTACGGAGACGGAGAGATGTTCGTCGCCTCCGACCAACCCGCCATACTGCAACACACGCGCAAGCTCGCCTTCCTTGAGCCAGGCGAGATGGCCGTCGTCACGCAGAACAGCGTCGAGTACTTCAAGATCGACGGCACCCCCATCGACAAGACCCCCAACGTGGTGGCGTGGGATCCAATTTCGGCAGCCAAGGGCGGCTACAAGCACTTTATGGAGAAGGAGATCCACGAGCAGCCGCGCTCTCTCACCGATACCCTGCGCGGCCGCATCAACGTGGAGACGGGTGCCGTTCGGCTTGACGGCGTGCCGTTCACTGCCGAACAGATGCGAGCATTCAAGAGGCTAACGATTGTAGCATGCGGCACTGCTTGGCACGCGGGCCTCGCGGGCAAGTATATCTTCGAAGAGCTTGCGGGCATTCCCGTGGACGTTGATTACGGCTCCGAGTACCGGTATCGCGACCCCGTCGTCGACCCCAATTCCCTAGTCCTCGCCATCACGCAGTCGGGCGAGACCGTTGACACTCTGGAGGCGATGGCCGAGGCCCGCCGCCACGGCGCAAAGCTCGCAGCCATCGTGAACGTCGTAGGGAGCCAGGCCGACCGCGAGGCAGACGCCCGCATCCATGTGCAGGCCGGGCCTGAGATCGCGGTCGCGAGCACCAAGGTATTCACGTCGATGATCGTTGACCAGGTGCTACTTGCGATGGCGCTCGGCCAGGCGCGGGGCGTGCTGTCGCGCGAGCGTTCCATCGAACTGATGGAGGGGCTTATACACCTGCCGACCCAGACCGGCGACATCCTTGCCGATGACAGGCAGTACGACGACCTCGCCGCCACACTTTACGAGGCCACCGACATGCTCTACCTGGGGCGCGGCATCAACTACCCCACCGCTCTGGAAGGCGCGCTGAAGATCAAGGAAATAAGCTACATCCACGCGGAGGGCTGCCCGGCAGGCGAGATGAAGCACGGCATCAACGCGCTGATCGACCATTCGCTACCCGTGGTTTGCATCGCCTTGCAGGACCGCCTGCACAGCAAGATGCTGAGTAATATTGAGCAGGTGAAGGCGCGTGAAGGGCGCGTCATCGCGCTGGCGACCGAGGGCGACGATGAGATTGCCGAGAAAGCCGACCAGGTGATCTACCTGCCTCCGGTCGATTACCTCCTGTCGCCGGTTCTCGCCACAATCCCGCTGCAGCTTCTCGCGTATAAAGTAGCGGTGCGACGCGGTGCCGACGTTGACCAACCGCGCAACCTCGCAAAGTCGGTCACGGTAGAGTAACACCGGCTGGAACACGCCGCCACGCTCCAAGAACACAACGAAGCCGAGCCTGACCAGCTCGGCTTCGTTGTCTCCGGAAGGGAAATAAACTTAGCTCTGGCTGTAGTAATGCGTGAATGCTGGGGGCGGAAAGACTTCCTCGAAGTACTTGTCGGCCCTCACGGAAACCACCGTCTCGATGGAGAGCCAGGTCACCACGCGTTTAAGCCCGTCAAGTCTCTCGATGACCCGCAAGATTGCATCTGCTTCTTCTTGACTGCCGACAACGCCCTCAACATACGCCACACCGTCCTCAACTTCCACACGCACCGTGTCGAGATCCTTCGTGGCAACCGCGACAATGTCGCGAACACGCCGCTCTAGCGTGTCATCCTCCGAATTTTCCATTGTCGCCCCCTCCTCGTACGCAGCCGACACGCGCCGGGCGCTCTTAGCCTTACATCTTCAATATGGAACGACTTCAGGCAATCTGCGTGCCAGCTACCGCGGAGTAAGTCTCGACTCGTGCTTATGGCGTGAGCGTGAGCACCCCCTTCTTGTTCGACTCAACCTTTGCGGCATCGAACAGCATCGGGATGTACTCCCCGTTCACCCACAGCGGGTAAAGGTTGTCGCGGAAGGGGCTGCCGGGCTGGCCCGACTGTCCCGTCGCGAATACAGCCTTTCCGCTCGACCAATCTCCTGTGTCCAGCAGCATCCGATACGACTGGTGTAGCGTCACGGGATACACCTGCTGCAGTGGAAATCCCGCGGCAACGAGCGGATATCCTGCCACGGCGACCGTGCTCATGCTCCCCCCTATGGGCTGCGAGGGCATCTCGAACATCCCGCCAACCAGAGTCGCCCCGCTGAACTCGTGGCGGGGCGTGATCGTGTGGATCTTGCCCCACGACCACTCGTTCATATTCTCGCCGAGGAAGGCGGCAAGCTCCGCTGTAGCGCGGACCAGGCTGTCCTTAAGTACGTCGTCGCGCCTCTCCACAACGTCGGCCGTATCCTTGCGGTCCCACAGGGGGTCGTCGGGCCTGTCGAGCAAATCGGAGATGGCGCGGAGGGCCTGCCCCCCACGGTTGTCCAGGTACTGAAGGAAAATGTCTCGCTCCATCTCGTCGCCGACGGTCCTCGAAATAACTGTATTGACGGTCACCTCGTAGATGGCCGCCGGCGAGCTGTCTGCTGCCATGTTGCCGTCCCAGCCCTTGAGCAGGTTGGCGGACTGTATCACCGGCTCTTCGCTCTGCTGAACTGCCGTAATGAACGGCACCACCCGGCCTGCAAGGCTCGACAGCGTGTCCAGCTGCAGCGACTGCATATCGTCCAGCGACACCTTGTCCTTTGACCCGAGCACCGCACGTATCCGGTCAATTCGCCACGGCGGCGCGAAATAGCCGGGGAACGCGTTCGCCGCTCCCTCGTCGTAGGGACGGTTGTTGGCGGTCGCGACGAACCCCTCCGGCGGATTGTAGATAGACGGCAAATCTTCAAACGGTATGTAGCCCGGCCACTCGTTCTCGCCCGTCCATCCCTCTGCCGGCAGCGTACCAACCCGCTGCCCGCGTACCGGAATGCGCCCGGTAGCCTGGTAGCCGATATTGCCCTGCCTGTCGGCGTATATGAAGTTTTGCCCGGGCACGTCCCACCTGGACAGCGCAGAACGGAACTCGTCCCAATTGGATGCTGTCTGGAGACCATGCACCGCATCGAGAATGCGGCTCGGCTCGAGCGCGGTCCACCTGATCGAGTATGTGCCGGTGATGGTCGTGCTCAGCGCGGGCGAGATCGGCACCGCGTCGCTGATGATGGGGCCGTGTTCCGTCACGCGTACGGTCTGGGTCACCGGCGTGCCGTCCCGGACCGCGATCGTCTCTGTGTACACGGTGAGGGGCTTCCACCCGCCCGCCGACAAGTACTGGCCCGGGTGAGCCTCGGGGTCGAGCCGCTCAAGGTACACGTCCATCACATCGGCAGCCAGGTTGGTCACGCCCCAGGCGATGTCTTTGTTGTGCCCGGTGACGATGCCCGGCACGCCTGCGAACCCGAATCCCGCTACGTCGTGCGTGCCGTCGCGTGTCGACAGGTGTACCTGGTACCAGATTGAGGGATTGCGTACTCCCAGGTGGGGATCGTTTGCCAGCAGCGCGCCGCCAGTAGCCGACTTGCTGCCGGCGACAGCCCACGCATTCGAGCCTAAGCCCTCGCCCCATCCGCTCTTTAGTGGCTGCAGCACAGACGCGAAGGCCTCAACGTCGCGCTCGAACGAGCGCGCACCGGTCCGCGGCACCGAACCGGAACCGTCGAGCGGATAATCGGGCAGAAGCGTGCGCGCGACGTCTTCGCCTACGGCCTGCAGCAGATCTGAAGCAAGCAGCTCGTGAGCCCATGTGTCGGTCAGATCGAGCGCCTGCACCTTGCCGAACAGCAGCGTGTCCACCGGCGTCCACTCCTCGAAGTCCACGCCGAGCAGGCTGAATTCAATGGGCAGGCTGTCGCGGTGTGTATTGACGAAAGTGTTCACGCCACGTGTGTACGCCTCGAGCGCCGACCGCGTTTCGGGTTCCAGGAGCTCGTACTCAGCTTCGGCCACCCGGACGAATCCAAGCGTGCGGAGGAACCTGTCGGCATCGGCCAGTCGCGGCTGAAACAACTCGCCCAGTCGGCCTCGAGCCAGCGTCCGGAAGAAGAACATCTGGTAGAGGCGGTCCTGGGCGTGCACGTAGCCCTGTGCCATGTACAGATCGTCCAGGCTCTCGGCCACGATGTGCGGCACGCCATTCACGTCCCGCGTGACCTGCACGTTGGCCTGCAGCCCCTCAAGGCGCGCGGTGCCGTCAATCTGAGCAAGCGGCTTATTTACGTTCCACCAGGTGTAGAGCGCGATCCCGGCGATGACCACGATGGCGAACACGCCAAGCCCGAGGAACACATTGCGTCGGCTGAAGCGGCGTGAGACGCGGAAAGGGGATTCCGGAAGTCGTGCCTCGTCTGTCTCGACCGACTCGTTCACTTCGTCTTCCATCTCGGAAGGTGTGACCACCTGCTTCGTCACCGTGCGCGCCCTGTTGCGAGCGCTGCCCTGGCGCGTGCTCTTGCGCGTGCCTGCCATAGAGCTTCCTCCCGGACGTCAGGCGAAAATCGGGGAACAAAAACGAGAGGCGAGCATAACGCTTGGCCTCTCGGCAGAGCCGACGGTGGGATTCGAACCCACGGCCTGCTGTTTACGAACCAGCTGCTCTACCACTGAGCTACGTCGGCAACCGACTAATTATACGAGCCGCGCAGCACGCCTGTCAAGCGTGGGGACAGCGCCATCCGGCGGACTTGCGCCGAGCTTGCAGCGGCCGTACGTGGTACTTAAGTACCGGGATGGTGGTAGTACTAATGTGGTACCAAAGGGTCATGCGCGGTACCGGGGTACCATGCTAGAATTCGGCAAGAGAGACGAGGCTGGGGCGCCAACAGCGTCAACCAGCCGAATGGGACGGGACCTTGCGGGAGATCCCTTCTCAAGTCTCTCCCATTTTTCTATGCAACCAAAGTTAGATAATCATCTTCGCTACACTGCATACCCGCACGCTTGTTGGTGCGAATGCCGGTGTCGCTACGCGGTGTGCGTTTCCATCTCGATGTACAGGATGCTGTGCCAGGGGATGACGAAATCATAGGTCTTGGCACGGTCACCTGTATCATCAGTGTGCGCGACGGCGCGGACGTACTGCGGCTCGAACGTCAGCTCTCCCTGAATCCAGGAGATGCGCTCTTCGTACCCCGGTCCCGTACCCGCTTCGTTGCGCGGGCGGCGCGCCGCCTTGTAGTATACCTTTCCTTGTGGCATCATGGGCCTCCTGTTTCGTGTGGGCAGTATTGGTTGACGGCCCGCCGGCAGGGACGAGTCGATATGAGTGAATTAGAGCCGCATGCCCTATAGACCAATGTCTGCCGAGATGCGCTGTAGTGCTTGAATGACGAACTCGATGTGTGCCTCAAGCGGTCTGTCTAGCTCCTGAGCCCCTTGCACTATGTCCTCACGGTTCACGTTTCGCGCAAAGGCCTTGTCTTTCATCTTCTTGGTGACCGAGCGTAGGTCGACTTCAGCCAACGACCTGCTCGGCTTCACAAGTGCCGTAGCAACAATTAGGCCACTGAGTTCGTCGCACGCGAAGAGCGCTCGATCCTGCAACTCAGTGCGTGGTACTCCAGTATACGTTGCGTGTGACAGGATGGATCGCACAAACTCGCCCGGCCACCCCATTTCCAGCAGCATCTGTGCCCCTTTGGTCGGGTGTTCGTCAGCGGTGGGGTGAATCTCCCAGTCCCAATCGTGGATTAGGCCAAGCGTACCCCAATACTCCTCGTCACCTCCGTAGAAGCGAGCGTACTCTCGCATGGCGGCCTCGACGCACAGCATGTGCTTTCGAAGCCCCTCGTTGGCCACATGCCGCGTGACCAGATCCCATGCATCGTCACGTGTCTTCCCGTTCAGCGTAGGCTTACTATCAGCCACGTTTCTCACTTCTCCGTTCGAGTTGTAGTGGTAACCACTATTATAGACCTCCTCGCGCCCAGGTGCCAATTTGCCGAGCACCCTTTCCGGACCGGTCATCGTTACCCCATTTCTTCGAGTGATGGCCCCGAGCTCCCGCAACGCCCGATGCAGGGGCCAGGTCGTCGCCCGCGTTTCGACGGGCAAGTGCCACTCAGGGAATGGAGGTAACAAAAATGCACGAGCAAAACAACACGACGGCAGAGAAGATCTGCCCAAACTGCAGGGGCGGGAACGCGCCGGCCGCGTCGGTCTGCCAGTGGTGCGGCACGCGGCTGGACAGCCCCTACGCGCCGCCCCCGTCAGGCTATCACGCGAGCGCGCCGCCCCCGCCCGCACCGTCAAAGCAGCGGCGAAGCATATTGCCGGTCGTGCTCCTGCTGGCCGTAGCTTGCATAGCGCTCGCCGTGTTGGGCTCGCTCACGCGCAGCCCGGGCACTTCCGGCAAAGCAAGCTCCGCCGGCGCAAGCGCCGGCAGCAACGCCGGCAGCAACGCCGGCCCGACGGTCGCCTCCGGCGAGACCGGCTCAACCGACTCCGAGGCAAAGATGCCCGCGCCCCAGAACGCCGCCCCGAGCACCGGTTCGGTCGGCAGCACGCTGGAGACGGCGGGGCTGCGCGTCACGCTCAACAGCGTGACCCGCAGCTCAGGCGGCCAGTTTTTCAAACCTGACGCCGGGCACGAATACATCGTGCTTGACCTCACCTACGAGAACACGACCGACCGCGAGGTCGCCGTTTCAAGTCTGTTGAGCGCAAGCGTGAAGGATTCGACCGGACAGAAGTATACGCTGGCCCTCGGAGGAGCCGACAAGAGCTCGCCCGACGGCTCCATCGCGCCGGGCGACCGAGCACGCGGCGAGATCGCGTTCGAGGTGCCGGTCGATGCGACGGGGCTGGTGTTCACCTTCGATCCGATCTTCGGCGGCGATCCTGTACGCTTTAACCTCTCTCCATAAGGAAGCCTCAGCGCGCCCTTGCGGCCGCGCGGCTGCCGTCTTCCAGCAGCGCGCGCGGCCGCTGCTTGCTTATCGTCCGTGTGATGCGTCCCACACGCTCACGCTGCGAACGCGTATGCCGACGTCTTGACTTGCCCCCCACATGGTGCTATGATCTGGGAATCCAGTACTCCGGGGCGCTGACGCGCCGTCCGCCACTTTCGTTCTGTTTTCTTGGCGTACACTGGTCGACAATTACGCTTCGATCCAACGCCGCTCCCCTCCTTCCCTCACACGTCTCCGGTAGCCCGATAAGCCCTGCTGGTCTACGCCGTGAACTGGCACCAAATGCCGGCGCCCTGGTGTTGCTGTTCGCCGGTGACCACCTTGCTGGGCCGGCGCTATTGACATTCGCGCCGTTGCCTGGCAATTCAACCGCCATGCGCGGGCGCCAC
>DASTEB010000477.1:0-2074 GCA_035710025.1 Chloroflexia bacterium | reverse complement strand
CTCGGGCCGGGCGTTGGGGTTGCAGGGGGCGCGGTGCTCGTCGCCACGGCGGTGGCGGTCGGCGTGGGTGTCTGGAAGCCGGACGGGGTGTGGCGAAAGATGCCGCCCCAGCCTGCCGCCCAGCCGTACTCGTCGCTCACGAACGCGAGCGCTGGGAACGAGTCGTAGGGGCCGACGAGAGGGGTGTGCGGCACCCAGGTATTGCCGCCGTCGGTGGTGTACTTCACGTAGGGGTCCGAGTCGGCCCCGCCGCCGTAGCCCGCGATCCAACCGCGTGTCGGGCTGGTCGAGGCCACGGCCAGCACATGTGTGAACTCGGGTATCTGCGGGTCTTGAAGGGTCCAGCTAACACCGCCGTTGGTGGTATGCACCAGCGAGCCGTACGATCCCCCGGCCCAGCCGTGGTTCGCGTCGCTGAAGTGTACGGCGCTCAGGGTGTAGGGCGAAGGAGTGTTGTGCGCGGTCCAGGTGTTGCCGCCGTCGGTGGTCCTCACGATCTGCGAGCCGTTGCCGCCCACCATCCAGCCGCGCAGGTTGTCCAGGAAGTACACGTCGAAGAAGAACGCCGGGATGGGCACGTTGAGGTCGTGCCAGGTGGCCCCGCCGTCGGTGGTGCGGCGCTCCAGGCTGCCCGTGAACTGGTCCCCGCCGACCCAGATGGCCGTTTGCGGGTCGAGCACGGCCACCGACCGGATGACGATAGCCTCCGGGTCGAATTGCTGGTTCCAGCTTACCCCGCCGTCGGTCGTGCGGTAGATGTAACCGTTGTAGAAGGTGTGGTGGAACCCGACCGACCACCCGGTCGTGAGGTTGGCCATGTCGATGCCGGTCAGGATCAGGTACTGCTCGCCCACCTCGGTGACGCGCCAGGTGATGCCGCCGTCGGTGGTGCGCGAGATTTTGCCGCCGTAGTCGTGCGAGGCCCAGGCGTGCTGCGGGTCCAGGGCCACGATATCGCGCACGGGTTGGATGCTGCCGTTCGTGCGGATGGCCCAGTTGGCCCCGCCGTTGTCGCTCGTCAGTATGACGGCCTCGGTGCTTAGCGAGGTGGTCGAGGTGTCGCCCCCGGCGATGACGTGCTGCGCGTCGAGCGCGTCAACGTCCCACAGGGGCAGCGACTCCGGTCCCATCGGCACGGACACCCAGTTGGCCCCGCCGTTGGTGGTGCGGATGATGTTGTTGCCCACCGCCCAGCCGTTGTTTTCGTCGGCGAACACCACGTCGTACGTCCAGCTTTCGCCCGGCACGTTCTGCGGAGCCCAGGTGGCCCCGCCGTCGGTGGTACGGCGCGCGGTGCTGCCCGACACGTACCAGCCGTGGGTGTGGCTCACGTAGTACGAGCCGGGCTCGCCCGACGTGAGGTTCCAGTTGAGCCCGCCGTCGGTGCTGTGGTAGGTGCCGCTCGGCGAATTGGCCACGCAGTTGAGCGAGTCGAAGCACTGGATCGAGGCGATGTTGGATGGCATAGTGTGCCAGGTCCAGAACGCCCCGCCGTTGGTCGAGCGGAAGTAGCCGGCCGAACGGAAGTCGGTGATGAAGGCGAGGTTGGCATCGGCCATTTCGACGTCGTAGCCGAACACGCCCTGCACCTCGGTCCATGTATCTCCGCCGTTGATCGTGTACAGGGTGGTGTTGCCCATGGCGATGCCGTGCTCTGTGTCGGCGAAGTCTACCGAGTACAGATTGTTGAACCCCGGCCTGGGCTGCCGCTCCCAGGTGGCCCCGCCGTCGGTGGTGTGCAGGATGTCTGTGTTGGCCACGGCCCAGGCCTCGGTGGGCGTGACGAACTTCACCCCGTCTACGCCGTAGCGGGTGGGGTAGGGAGCCTGGTGGGTCCAGGTGCCGGTCTGGGGAGCGTCAAGAGTGGACGCGGCGGGGACCGGGCCCGCGAAGACGAGGAACGCCAGCAGCAGTGCGACAGGCAGAGCGAACAGCCCTGCCTTCTTGCGGCGGCCAACTGCGGTGGTAGCCATTACGCGGTTCTCCTTGCGTTCGTTTGGGCGAGAGATGCCGCAATCAAGGAGGACCGCATATACGCGTGAAGCAGCAGCGCTCTCGGGAGAATTGCGAGTTT
>DASTEB010000476.1:0-3551 GCA_035710025.1 Chloroflexia bacterium | reverse complement strand
CGACGCGCCCCTCTCGATCTACGAGGTACACCTGGGCTCGTGGAAGCGCGCCCTGGGCGGCGGGCGGCCTACCACAGCCGAAGGGGGCGTTACCGAGACGGGGGGGTGGCTGAACTACCGCCAGCTTGCTCACGAGCTTGTAGATTATGTCAAGTATATGGGTTTCACGCACATCGAGCTATTGCCCGTATCGGAGCACCCCTTCGACGGCTCGTGGGGCTACCAGACGATCGGGTACTACGCGCCCACCAGCCGCTACGGCGACCCGGCCGACTTCCAGTACTTCGTCGACCACTGCCACCGCAACGGCATCGGCGTATTCATCGACTGGGTGCCCGCCCACTTCCCCCGCGACCCTCACGGCCTGGCCTCGTTCGACGGGACCCACCTGTACGAGCACGCCGACCCGCGCATGGGCGCGCACCCCGACTGGGGCACGCTCATCTTCAATTACGGGCGCAACGAGGTGCGCAACTTCCTGCTGTCCAACGCCCTCTTCTGGCTCGACAAGTACCACATCGACGGGCTGCGGGTAGACGCGGTGGCATCGATGCTGTACCTGGACTACTCACGCCCGGCGGGGGCCTGGGTGCCCAACATGTTCGGGGGCCGCGAGAACCTCGCGGCAATAGACTTTCTCAAGCGGTTCAACGAGCTTGTGCACATGGAGAAGCCCGACGCGCTGACCATGGCCGAGGAGTCGACCGCCTGGCCGATGGTGACCAAGCCGACGTTCCTGGGCGGGCTGGGCTTCGACCTGAAGTGGAACATGGGCTGGATGAACGACACGCTCAAATACTTTGAGCACGACCCAATCCACAGGCGGTACCATCAGAACGAGATCACGTTCTCGCTTATGTACGCCTTCAGCGAGCAGTTCCTGCTGCCCATGTCGCACGACGAGGTTGTGCATCTGAAGGGCTCGCTGCTGAGCAAGATGCCGGGCGACGGGTGGCAGCAGTTCGCCAACCTGCGCGCCCTGCTGGGGTACATGTTCACCCACCCCGGCAAGAAGCTGTTGTTCATGGGCGACGAGTTCGGCATGAGGCAGGAGTGGACCGAGGCCAAGAGCATCGACTGGCACGAGCTTGACTACGAGTCGCACCGCGGCCTGCACAACTTCGTGCGCGACCTGGGGCAGTTGTACCGCAACGAGCCTGCCCTGTACGAGGTGGACTACTCATGGGAGGGGTTCCAGTGGCTGGCGGCCGACGACAACGAGAACAGCGTGATCGCGTTCGCCCGGCGGGCTAAAGAGCGCGACGAGGTCGTGGTGGTGTGCAACTTCACCCCGGTGGCGCGGGAGGGCTACCGCATACCGGCGCCGGGGCCGGGTTACTACCGCGAGCTACTGAACAGCGATGCGGAAGCCTACTGGGGCTCGAACGCGGGCAACGCGGGGGGCGTGCACGCCGTCGAGGAGCCGTGGACGCAGTCGGGCTACGTGCTCAGCCTGACGCTTCCGCCGCTCGGCGTGCTCATCCTGAAGCGCGACCACGGCGAGGAGGTGCGCACCATGCCCGAGAGCGAAGCGGCGGGCGTAGCGCCGGAGATCGGGCACGAGCCTGCGCTAATCGGCGAGCAGGTGACCGAGCTGCCCCCTGCCGCCGCAGCCGCATCCGAAGCTGAGGCGGAGAGGCAGGCGATCGCGCGCCCTCGGGAGA
This sequence comes from Chloroflexia bacterium, assembly GCA_035710025.1. Taxonomy (GTDB): domain Bacteria; phylum Chloroflexota; class Chloroflexia; order QHBQ01; family JADMIH01; genus JADMIH01. The sequence goes on along the minus strand of DASTEB010000476.1, from coordinate 1,887 downwards.
AGTAGGCAGGGAATAGCGAAACAACTCACCGGCCGTAGCGTATATTAGTCCGAGGAGGGTTGCTATGGACTATGACCGGCAATTCGGGGCGTTTCTGGGCAGCCTCTTCGGGCTGGGCTGCCTGGGGGTATTCCTTCTGCTGTATATCGGCTCGCTGATCTGGGTGTACATCGACTCGCAGAACCGCGGCAAGACAGGGTGCATCTGGCTGCTGCTGATGCTGTTCACCTGGCCGATAGGGCTGATCGCCTACTTCGTGGTGCGCGACCAGGAAGTGCGGCTGTAACGATAGGGCCTGCCGTCGGGTTGACGGGCAGGCCCTTATCATGCTGAGTTGAGGGTTGAATCAGGGAGCGACGCGGCGTCGCGGCTTTTTGTCCGTGGGCACATCCTCGCGCCCGTTGTCGGCGGGCTTGTTGCGCACGATCACCTCGGTTTCGGGTCCAACACGACCCGCGTACTTGCCTCGCACGCCCTTGCTCAGGTCGTACTTGCCGAGTTTCTCCGGCTCTTCGTGGATTTTAGACACCTTCTTCATATTGCTCTCTTTCGTATGGCGTGGCTCTTCGGGCGCTAATGATTCGTACTGTGTTCTCATATTCGGTCGAAATTACAGTGAGCAATCGTCCTCTTGTAGATAGCCCGATGGTCAGAAAACGATCCTCGATCGTCGAGTGGCTTATGTCCTCTGCAGTCCAGGCGAGTGGATCGAAAAAGACTGTGCGTGCTTCCTCAAACGTGACACCATGCTTTCTCGCATTCTCCCTTGCCTTATTATAGTCCCATTCAAACGTAAGGTCCATAGGTCATTTGGTGTTGCAGTGGTTGTGAGATTGGTTGTGCTACGATATTATGCCGACGAGTAGCACTTATCGTGGCAATTTCCACATTGACGGCGGCATTCAGCAGCCGCTGAGCAATCCGAAAAGGAGAGGAACCTAAATGGATCCTGTTGACGCTCTTGAGAAGGTTACCGACTACCAATCCTTCCTCGCATTTGTCCGGGCACTTGCCGCAGACTGGGAAGATGAAGTCGCCAAAGAGAAGCTGAATCCAAGCAGCCCGTGGGGCCCTGGCGCCAACGGTTGGGAAAATGGCACAATCGGGCAATACTTGGACGCAGCGCTCGCGTGCGCCGAAGGTCATGCGGCACTGAAGGGAACGCTGGACAAAGAGCCTTCATGGAGAGCATTCGCAGAGTTTCTCTACTGCGGCAAAATCTACGAGTAGACCACGCGGGCAAACGGAGTTTTCCCTGTAGCCCCATGACCTCGCCGTACCGACCCCAGGCCATCGCGTCCTGCAAGCGGCGCGACTCACCGCCTAGCCACCACCATCGGCAAGCCGTTGGCCGAACCGAGCGTGCCCTGCATCTGCATTTGCGGCGTGTGCCCCGGCACCTTGCGCAGCTCGAAGTGGCGGGCCAGTAGGGCCACCAGCACATGCGACTCGAACAGCGAGAAGTTGTTGCCGAGGCAAATCCGCTGCCCGGCCGCAAACGGGTGGTAGGCGTACGGATGGCGGGCAGCTTCCTGCTCCGGCGTCCAGCGGTCGGGGTCAAACCGGAGCGGGTCGGGCCAGAACTCCGGGTGGCGGTGGGTGAGGTAGGGCATCACCAGCATCTGGGCGCCAACCGGAACCGGTAGGCCGTCGATCTCATCGGGCGCCGCCGCGTCGCGTGCGTACATCGGGGCGGCCGGATACAGGCGCAGGGTCTCCTTGACCACCTGCAGCGTGTAGGGAAGCTGCTTGAGGTGCGCGATCACCGGCGCATCGTCAGCGAGCACCTCGTCGATTTCGGCGTGCATGCGCTCGGCAACCTCCGGGTGCTCGGCCAGCGCGTACCACAGGAACGCGAGGGTCCGGGCGGTGGTCTCGTGACCCGCG
>DASTEB010000475.1:0-2021 GCA_035710025.1 Chloroflexia bacterium | reverse complement strand
GCCGTGTACGCCGCCTCGCGCCGCGACGTGGGCAGCGACCTGCTCGCGCTGCTGGACGAGGTGGTGAGCGGAAGCGCGCCGGAGCGCTGGCGCGAGGAGATGGCCATCACGTTGGCCTGCCATAGCGCCGTGCGCGCCGGGCAGACCCTCTCGCTCGACGAGATGCGCGCCCTGCTCGGTCAGCTTGAGCTTTGCCGCTACCCTCGGGCATGTGCCCACGGCCGCCCCACGATGCTGCACCTGTCGCAGATGCAGCTTGAGCGCGAGTTCGGCCGCCGCGCCTAGTAAATCACCCCGACGCCCTTCAGCAGCCCGGTCGCCGCCAGCACCCCAAACAACACAGCCGACCCAACGATCACCGCGCCCAGGAACGCCCAGTCGGCCCACGTGACGCGCAGCGTGCGGTGATAAGTGCGCGTGGGGTATGCGCCGAACGCCCGGCTGTCCATCGCAAGTGCCAGCCGCTCCGATCGCCGTATCGCTCCGGCTAGCAACGGCACGGCGTCGCGCCGCAGTGAGCGGACCGCCCCAGTAATCCCGCTGCTCGATCCACCGCCCCTCACCTGGGCCGCCGCCCGTATGCTGGCGTACTCCTCAACGAAGATAGGGATGAAGCGGAACGCCGCCAGGACCGCGTAAGCCAGGCGGTAGTTTAGTTTCGCTTGCTGCATCAGGCTGAGCACGAAGTCGCGCGGCTTCGTAGTCGCAACGAACAACAGCGAGGTGGACACCAGGAACAACACCCGGAGCGCGACAGACACGCCCGCCTCGACCCCCTCTTTGCTCACCAGTAGTGGGCCGATGTAGAACAGCGGGGTGCGCGTCGCCTCCGGGTCGAAGAACAGGATGTTGATGAACACGAACGACAGCGACAGCAGAACGAACGGCGCCATGCTCAGCGCCACGAAGCCCACCGGGACCCGCCCCACGAGGACTACCAACAGCAGCGTCGCTGCTAGGAACGTGAGAGGCGTTGGGATGTCGAACACAAAAGTGATCGCTACCGTCACCAGCACCACCGCCAGCAGCTTTATCGAAGGGTTCAGGCGGTGTAGGAAGCTGTCCCCGGGATAGTACCTGAAGAGCCGCATAACTCCCTCTCGTACTCGTCTACCGACATCAACGCCGGAAACCCCGGCCGCTCGGCGGCCAGCCTGCGCGAAAGCTCGAACAGCGGCGGCGCCGCCAGGTCGGCTCGCTCCAGCAGGTCGCCCCGCGCAAACAGGTCGCGCGGGCTGCCCTCGAACGCGGTCTCGCCCGCAACGAGCACACCTGCCCTGTGGGCGCACTCGCCAACCAGCTTCATGTCGTGCGTGATGACCACGATGGTCGTGCCCGCCCTGTTGAGCCGGGCCAACTGCTGCGCGATGCGCTCGGCATTCTCCATATCTTGCCCGAATGTCGGCTCGTCCAGGATCAGCACGTCCGGTTCGACCGCCAGCATCGTAGCCACGCTGAGCCTGCGCTTCTGCCCCTGGCTCAGCTGGTACGGGTTCGACTCCGCGTGCTCCTCAAGCCCGAACTCGCTCAGCAGCGCCTGCACTCGTGAGTCGATCTCTCCCTCAGGTACCTTTCTTGCGTGCAGGGAGAACGCTAATTCGTCGCGCACGGTGAGGGCGACGAACTGGTGCTCCGGGTTCTGGAAGACATATCCCACGGAGCGGCTGAGCGCAGCGGCAGGCATACGCGCCACGTCTTGCCTGCCGAGGAACACCGTCCCCCGCGGCGGGCGCTTCAGCCCGATCAGGTGGTGGGCCAGCGTGGTCTTGCCCGATCCGTTCGGCCCCAGCAGCGCGTAGAACTCCCCCTTGGGCACAGTCAGGTTCACACCGCGCAGCGCCTGCGCCCCCTCGGGGTAGCGGTAAGTCAGGTCGCGAATCTCGATCAGCGGCTCGGCTGAAGGGCCGTCGGATAGGGGCGCCTGCGCCGCGGTCGTGCCGTTGCCCGCTTCCTGGGGCAGGATCCGCCCCAGCGCTTCTGCCGCCTCGTCCACCGTCAGCGGGTACGGCTCGAGCGCGAAG
>DASTEB010000474.1:0-5974 GCA_035710025.1 Chloroflexia bacterium | reverse complement strand
GGCGGGCGCAGGAAATTAGCCCAGGGTATCACCCTGGGCTACATTCCTGTGCCCCCATTCGGAGGCCTTGCGCCGGGCACACGGCCAGGCATAAACGCATCCTCCCCTCATCCCACCATCCGCTGACCACTGACCACTGACCACTGACCGCTGACCGCTGACCGCTGACCACTGACCGCTGACCACTGACCACTGCATCCTCTTGCGCCCGGACGCAACCAAAGGTAAACTATCTGCGCGTGCGAGCAGTCGCCTTCCCGGAGTTTGTGGCGGCGCTCCACAGTCTCGTGCCTCCCGCACCATAGGCGGCCCCGCAGAGCCGCACGCTTCGGCGCATCCGCACCACAACCGAAGGAGTCCTAATGACACTCAGGCACCAACCACTACGCCTGCGGGCCGCGCTCGCGGGCATGGCCCTGGTTCTAATGTCGCTCGCCGCCTGGGCAATCGCCACAGCACAGCCCACCGGCGCGGCCGCGCCCACCGGCGCACCCCCCGCACCCGCCGCCTCGGGCCCGAAGGTGCTCCCCACCATCACCACCGAGCCTCTGCCCTCCGGCGCGGTCGTGACGCAGGTGCTGCCCAACATGAACCTCCCCACCGCGATGGTGTTCGACCCGACCGGCAGGCTGTTCTACACCGAGAAGACCACCGGCAGAGTGCGCCTCTTCGAGAACGGGGTTCTCCAGACCGACCCCGTAATCACCTTCGCCGTCAGCGCGACCGGCGAGCGCGGCCTGCTCGGCATCACGCTTCATCCCGACTTCAGCAACAACCACCTCGTCTACGTGTACTACACCTCCAATGAGTTGGGCTTGTGTACCAGCGGCGTAGAGAACCGAGTAGCACACTTCGTCGAGACCAACGGCGTAGGCTCCAACCCCCAGATCATCTTCCGCTCGTGCCAGACGGCGGGCAACCACGTCGGCGGCAACATCCACTTTGGCCCCGACGGCATGCTGTATATCACAATTGGCGAAAACGCTCAGCCCGCCAATTCGCAGAACCCGTACGATAAGCGGGGCAAGATACACCGCGTTACCCCCGAAGGCCAGTTGCCCACTGTTATCCCCAATCCCGAAATTACGTCCACCCAGCAAATCTCCTCGGTGTTCGCGCTCGGCCTGCGCAACAGCTTCGACTTCGACTTCGATCCACTCACGCCCATGAACCCGTGGCCGCGCCTGTTCGCCAGCGAGAACGGCCCCGGCTGCGACGACGAGATGAACCGAATCGAGGGCGGGTACAACTACGGCTGGCGCCCGTCGTACCCCTGCGACGACGAGTTCGGCCCCGACCCCGCGTGGAACACCATCCCGCCTATCTGGTTCCTGGGAGATATCCCGTGCTGCGAGGCGCCCACCGGTACGCACTTCTACAGGGGCACTGCGGTGCCGCAGTGGACCAACGAGCTGTTCATGTGTGCCTATACCGGCGGCAGGCTGCGCCATTTCTACCTCGACCCCACGCGCACCTACGCCATTACCGTCGCCACGGTGACCGGGGTGACGTGCAACATGGACATAGAGACCGGGCCTGACGGCGCTTTCTATTACATACAGGGAGGCGGCTACACCCCGGGCACGCTGTACAAGATCACCGTGCCCGGCGCGGTCACCGCCACCCCTACCACTATCCAGCCTACCGCGACCAACACGCCCACATCGCCGCCCGCTACCCCGACCAATACAGCAGTGCCCCCTACGGTGACAGGCACCCCACCGCCCGCCACGCCGACAGGCACGGCGCCGCCATCAACGCCGACCGCGACGCCTACCGGCACTCACGTCATGCCCAGCCCCACGGCCACCGAGCCGGGAGGCGCTACGTCCACTCCCACCGTGCCCCCCACAGCTACCGCCACCAACACGCCCGTGAACTTCCAGGACGTTCCGCCCTCCAACACGTTCTACCCGTTCGTTAGCTGCCTGGCGCGCATCGGCATCGTGCAGGGCTACCCGTGCGGCGGCACAGGCGAGCCTTGCGGCACCTCGGGCGACCCCTACTTCCGGCCCAACGCCTACGTGACCCGCGGGCAGATCGCCAAGATCGTGGCCGAGTCGGCCTACTTCGACCAGCATATACCGCCCGACCGCCAGACCTTCGAGGATGTGCCGCCCGGCTCGACGTTCTGGGTGTACATCGAGCGGCTCGCCGGATTGGAAACGAATATCGTCAGCGGCTACCCGTGCGGCAGCACCGGCGAGCCGTGCGTACCGCCGAACAACCGCCCTTACTTCCGCCCCAACACAGGTGCGACACGCGGGCAGCTTACCAAGATCGTGTCTAGCGCAGCGGGCTTCAACGACGAGATACCCACCACCCAGCAGACTTTTACAGATGTAGAGCCTGGGCACACTTTCTGGATCTACATCGAGCGCCTGCTGGAGAACCGCCCCGGCGTGATGGGCGGGTACGTGTGCGGAGGCCCCGGCGAGCCCTGCGACGCGGAGAACCGGGCGTACTTCCGCCCCAACAACCCGCTGACGCGGGGGCAGACAAGCAAGATCGTGGCTAACACCTTCTTCCCCGACTGCATCGTGCCGGTGGTGGTCAAGATACAGGACTTCGCCTACTGGCCGGAGGACGTCACGGTATCGGCGGGCACCACGGTGCGCTTCATCAACCGCGACCTCGACTACCACACCGCTACCGAAGACGGCAACATCTGGGACACGGGCAGGCTCGACCAGCATCAGTTCGCCGACGTGGTGATGAGCACCGTGGCCGACTACGGCTACTACTGCATCCCACACCCCTACATGCGCGGCTCTATCCACGTGCGGTAGGGTTGGGCGCCAGGGCGCAGAGACGCAAAGACTGTTGAAACGCAGAGACGCGGAGAGCGCAGAGAGAACGCAGAGTGATTGTAGGGGCCGACCATCGGCCTGGCAGGGCAATTGCGCCCCGACAGGATCTCTGTGTAACCTCTGCGCTCTGCGTCTCTGCACCTGAAACGACGTAAGGAGTCGGGATGACACTCAGGCACCGCCCCCTACGCCTGCGAGCCGCGCTTGCTTGCCTCGCTCTAGTTGTTGCCGTTCTCGCCGTTCTCGCCGCCGGGGCAGTTGCCGCCGCGCAACCCACCGGCGCGGCCGCCCCCACGACGTCACGCCCGAAAGTGCTCCCCACCGTCACGGTCGAGAGCCTGCCGCCGGGCGTGGTCGTTGCCCAGGTGTTGACGGGCATGGAAAGGCCCACGGCCATGGTGTTCGACCATGCGGGCAGGCTGTTCTACACCGAGAAGGGCCTGGGCCCGGGCGAGAACAACGCGCGCGTGCGCCTGTTTGAGAACGGCGTGCTGCGCCCCCAGGCCGTGATGTCGTTCACGGTCAGCACTACCTACGAGCGGGGCCTGCTCGGCATCACGCTCGATCCCGACTTCAGCAATAACCACCTTGTGTACGTGTACTACACTTCCACAGAGCAAGGCTCGTGCGACCCCGACACCGTGGAGAACCGAGTGGTGCGCTTCGTGGAGAGCAACGGCATAGGTTCCAACCCCGAGACGATCTTCACCTCCTGCCAGAGCTCGATCATCCACGTCGGCGGCAACATCCACTTCGGCCCCGACGGTATGCTGTACATCACCATTGGCGAAAGCGATAACCCGGCCAACTCGCAGGACCCGGGGGCGACGCAGGGCAAGATACACCGCGTCAACTCCGACGGCTCCACGCCCGCCGACAACCCGGTCATCACCTCGACCGGGCAGATCTCGTCGGTGTTCGCGCTCGGCCTGCGCAACAGCTTCGACTTCGACTTCGACCCGCTTACGCCACTGAACCCGTGGCCGCGCATCTTCGCGACCGAGAACGGGCCCTATTGTGACGACGAGCTAAACCGCATCGAAGCGGGGTACAACTACGGCTGGCGCCCTGATTACCGTTGCGACGACGCCACCGGCCCTGACCCCGCGTTCAACACCATCCCGCCCATGTGGTTCTTGCCGCAGGCTGATTGCTGCGAGGCGCCCACCGGCGCGCACGTCTATACCGGCACGGCCATACCCGGGTGGACCAACGAGCTGTTCATGTGTACGTTCAACAACGGCGTCCTGCGCCACGTGTACCTCGACCCGAGCCGCACCGAGGCGGTCACTGTGGCAACCGTGGCGGGCGTGACGTGCAACATGGACATAGAGACAGCCCCGGACGGCGCGCTTTACGTTCTCGAGGGGGGCGGCTACACCAACGGCACGCTCCACAAGATACACGTGCCCGGCGCGGCCACGCCGACCGCCACGCAACCTGCGGGCACAGCCACCTCGACGCCCGTGCCCCCGCGCTGCCCCGGTGAGCGCTTCACCGACGTCTGTCCCGGCGACTACTTCTATCAGCCGGTCGTACACCTGAGCGACCTGAGCATCGTGTCGGGGTATAGCACCTCGCCGCCGTGCGAGAATGCCGGGCACATCCCGTGCTTCAAGCCGTACAACGGCACGACCCGGGGGCAGATTTCCAAGGTGGTGTCGCTGGCCGCGGGGTTCTCCGAGCCTGTCACGGGGCAGGCGTTTGAGGACGTGCCTCCCGGCTCGACCTTCTACGAGTACGTGCAGCGCATGGCCTCGCGGGCGATCGTGGAGGGCTACCTGTGCGGCACCGTGCCCGAGGAGCCGTGCGTTCCGCCCGCTAACCGTCCCTACTTCCGCCCCAACGCGGGCACGACCCGCGGCCAGCTGACCAGAATCGTGTCGAACTCGGCCGGGTTCTCCGACACCATCCCGCCCGGGCAGTACACCTTCGCCGACGTGCCGCCCGGTCACGCATTCTGGGTGTACGTCGAGCGCCTGCTGCTCAACAGGCCCGGCGTCATGTCCGGCTACCCGTGCGGCACCGTGCCCCACGAGCCCTGCGACTCGGAGAACCGCCCCTACTTCCGCCCCAACAACCCCCTGACCCGCGGCCAGACTGCCAAGATCGTGGACGCCACCTTCTTCCCCGTTTCAACAATAACCTTTGCGTTTTTGCGCCTTTGCGTTTCGTCCTATAGCTCGCCGGGGCCGAAGACTATCTCCATTAGCTTGAGGGCGTTGGTGGAGGTGGCGAGGCCGGGGCGCAGCTTGTAGTCGAAGGTCATCGCGGGGCCGCCCGAGCCGTCGCGCACCGTCTCGATGAAGTGCACCATGCGCGCCGCCTCAGCGACCTGCGGGTCCTCGGTCAGCGTGAGGTCGTGGGTGGATACCGCGCCGAACGCCCCCGTGCTCACCAGGTACATGATCACGCGCCGGGCCGCGATCTGCCGCTCGCGCGTGTTGGTGCCGTGCAGGATCTCGTCCAGCAGGTAGAACAGCCGCCTGTCCACCCCGCCGTCGGGCGGCGCCTGCCTCGCCGCGTCCACCACCAGCTTGAGCCGCTGCAGCTCGGCCATGAAGTACGATACGCCTCGCTCCAGCGAGTCCTCTACTCGCATCACGGTCCACAACCGCACGGGCGGCATTGTGAGGGACGCCGCGCACACCGGCCCGCCCGCCTGCGCCAGCACGATATTCACCCCGATGGCGCGCAGCAGCGTGCTCTTGCCCGACATGTTCGACCCCGTGACAAGCAGGAACGTGCCCGGCGGGCCGACCTCCACGTCGTTGTCCACGCGCACCGATGGCGAGATCAGCGGGTGGCCCAGGCTGCTCGCCCGGAGCGACTCGGCCGACTGGTCTATCGTGGGGAAGGCCCAGCCGGGGTTGGCGTGGGACAGCGCGGCCAGGGCAGCAAGCGCCTCGGCCTCGCCCAGCGTGTCGAGCCACAGCCGAGCATGGCGGCCCCAGCGCCGCTGCCAACCCTCCAGCACGACCAGGTGGTGTATCTCCCACATGGTGGCCGCCTCTATGAACAGGTAGAGGATCGAGCTTTCGGGAATGGCGAACGACACGATGCGGTGCAGCCGCCTGAGCGCCTCGTGCGCCCGCACTCCGCCCGCCGACAGATTGACCTGCAGCCTCCGCATCTCGCCCGACGTGAAGGGCGTGTCGGACAGC
>DASTEB010000473.1:0-2749 GCA_035710025.1 Chloroflexia bacterium | reverse complement strand
GACCGGCACCTACGGCCAGTCCACGCCGCCGACCGAGGGACGCGAGGCCGGTAGCTAACCGGCCACCGGGGCTGCGGCTGCGGCCGCGCATATACACGCCAGAGGGAAGGCCGTCCGCCTCCGCGGCCCTCCCTCTTTTTTTGCGCTCCGAGCCGTCGTGGGCGCTAAGCGGGAACGGAAGCGCGACGTAAAGCGTCCACGGTCGCTTCGTCAAGCTCCAGCACGAACTCGGTATACGTCTCGATCAGCGCGAGGACGGCTTCGCGCGGGCCTTGTCGCCATTCGGCGCTGCCGTAGAAAGCCTCCTCGGAGTGGTCGCGGTGCTCTAGGCTGTCGAACGCCCTGATCAGGTAGTAGGCGTCGGGGTCGTGGCGCGACGGGCCGTAGGCCACCACGTCAACCCCGTGGCTCAACAGCAGGGGTAAGGCCGCCTCGGCCATGAGGCGGTGGTATTCCCGGCCCGACCCCGGCTTCAACCGGTAGGACCGGATCTCGACGAACTTGCTCACGAGTCCTCTCCCGTTGGGGAATGTGGGTGCTGTGTTGGGTGCTGTTTTGGGTGCGCGGAGTGGTACTACTCCGGCTAAAGCTGCTCAAGCTGGATTGGCATGGCGCTGTCGCCCAGGATGTGTACCACGTGGCCGCCGTTCAGCCACTCGACCGTGATGTTCACTCGCTTGGCGCCGACGCACATATTGTTGATTGTGATCTGCTGCAGCCACGAAGGCAGGCGCGGGCGCAGGTGGACGCGGTTCTCAGCCGCATCGACCGACATGCCGAGCATGGCCTGCAGCATCAGGATGGTAGCGCCCGCGGCCCACGCCTGGGGGCTGCACGACACCGGGTATTCGGCGGGGCCGCTGCCGTACATACGGTCGCGGGTGAACCCGCAGTAAAGCTCAGGGAGCCGCAGGTAGCTGAAGTGCCTGGCCGCCTCCACGATCTGCGTGATTACCTCGTTGGCCTCGTCGTGGAAGCCGTAGTGCTTCATCCCCGCGACGATGATGGAGTTGTCGTGGGGCCACACCGAGCCGTTGTGGTAGGTCATGGGGTTGTACGAGGGCGCCTGGTCGCTCACCGTGCGAATTCCCCACCCTGAGAGCATGTCGGGCTGCATCAGGCGGCGCACCACGGCGGCGGCGCGGTCGTCGTCCACGATGCCCGACCACAGGCAGTGGCCCGGGTTCGAGGTGATAGTGGGCACCTGGCGCTTGTCGCGGTCGAGGCCCTGCGCGTAGAACTCCCGGTTGGGCATCCAGAACGCCTCGTTGAAGAGCTCCTTGAGCTGGTCGGCCTCTGCCGCGAGCTTCTCAGCCCAGTCGCCCTCTCCCTTGCGGCGCAGCAGCCGGGCGAGGGCGCGCTTGGCGGCGTAGACATATCCCTGCACCTCGACCGCCGCGACCGGCGTCTCGGCCAGGGTGCCGTCTGGCATCTGGATCGACTCGGGCGAGTCCTTCCACACCTGGTTGCGCAGGCCCACGGGCGACTTCGACGCGGTGTACTCCACGAAGCCGTCGCCGTCCACGTCGCCGTAGGTATCTATCCATTCGAGGGCGCGGCGCACGTTGGGCAGCAGCTCGACGTACAGCGCGTCGTCGTTCAGCCAGCGCACCGTCTCGGCGAACAGCAGCACGAACAGCGGAGTGGCGTCGGCCGTGCCGTAGTAGGGCGTGTGGGGCACGCGGCCGAGGCGCGCAAGCTCGCCGAAGCGCATCTCGTGCAGTATCTTGCCGGGCTGCTCCTCGCGCCACTCGTCCTCCACGGTGCCCTGGTAGCGGGCCAGCATGCGCAGGGTGCCCACGGCCAGCAGGGGGTTGAGCGAGAGAGCCTGCAGCGCGGTAATCAGGCTATCGCGGCCGAAGGGGCAGGCGAAAAGGGGCGTGCCCGCGCTGGGGAAGTAGGCCTCGCCCTCGCGCTGGGACAGAAGCCGCAGGTCCTGCACCGAACGGCTGACCAGGGCGTTGAAGTCGGCGTCGTCGGTGGTAAAGGAGGTACACTGCGCGTCCCACTCGGTGTACGACAGGCGAACGTGGTCCACCGCCCTGTCGAAGCGGCCCTGGCCGATAGGCTGGGGCGGCGGCTCAGGCTCTTCGAGCAGGAATGCGCGGGGCGAGAAGTCCTCGATCACGGGCATGGCGTAGTAGGCCAGCGAGAAGGGCGCTCCGGTGTCGAGCATGAGGTCCCAGGTGGCCTGCACGCGCCAGCACAGCCCGCCCTCGGCGCCGGGGTCGTGGGTGTCGGGGGCAGCGGGCGGCTCGATGCTGATCGAGGTGGGCGGGCGGTTGAAGCGGATCTCGGTGGCGCGATCCAGCCCGTCACATCCGGCGTAGCGCAGGATCAACTTGCCGTCCCTGTACTCGGGCTCCAGCAGGTCGCCGCGGGCGTCGGCCGAGCGGTAATACCCGCGGATGTCGAAGATGTCGCGGAAGTCGGCCCCGAAGGTGAGCACGACGCTGAGGGGCACGGAGAAGCGGTTGTAATTGACCGCGCCGATGCGCTCGTGCAGGCCGTCGCCGATGAAGCGCGAGCGGCGGAACGACAGGGTACGCTGGCGGGCAATCAAGTCGCCGGGCAGCGACCAGATATCGTTGGCGAACTGGAAGGTCGCCATGAAGTTGCGGTAGCCGGAGAAGGTGAGCAGGTTGGGCGGCTGGCCGTTGGCGGTCATGGTGAGGAGCGAGAGGAAGCGCGTGTCGTGGTAGTACAGGCCCTGGGTCGAGCCGGGCCTGTCGCCGTCCACGTCGCCGTT
>DASTEB010000472.1:0-6236 GCA_035710025.1 Chloroflexia bacterium | reverse complement strand
ATGTTGCCGAAGCGGTCGAGGTGCACGATCAGGCCGACCACAGTCGCAGTCTTGCCCGAGCGCTGCACGCGAGGCGCGCCTATTGGAAGCATGACCAGGCTCTCCAGAGGGACGCGCTGGCCCACGCGGTCGGGGTGCGCGCCGCTTGCGAGGTGAGCGGCGACCGGGGCGAAGATGTCGCGCCCGTGGAAGGTGCTGCTCACGGTGGGCAGCCAGAAGTCGGAGTTGGACAGGTGGTAGGCGCGGGGCGCGTCAGGCTCCCCTTCATCGAAGCCAACCCGGCGCCGCCTGCCCTTCGGCTCGTCGCCCGCCCAGTTGGGCGCTACGCCCCACATGCCGCCCGCCCATGCGGGGCCGCTCAACACGTCGTGGTCCTCGGCCGGGGTCATCTCGGCCCGCAGCACGTAGGTGAAGATGCCGTTGTCGGGGCCGACGAATATACCGTGCCGCGTGCTCAGCGCGATCGGCCGCCGCTCGCTGCCCACGCCGGGATCCACCACCGCCACGTGTACCGCCGTCGCAGGGAAGTAACGGTAGGCGCGGTAAATGATGAACGCGCCCTCCTGTATCTGCTGCGGGCCGATCTCGTGGCTGATATCGACAACCTTAGCATCGGGCACCAGAGTGTGGATCACGCCCTTCATCGTGCCGACGTAGCCGTCGTAGTGCCCGAAGTCGGTGGTCAGGGTGATGACCGGGGGCCGTTCGATGCGCTCCAGCCATGCCTCTAACTGGCCGAGCATTCCCCTGTAGACGTTCATGTTCATGCTCACAGTCGTACCTCCCTGTACCACTATGCTCTCTCTGCGTTCGCTAGTCCTGCGGTTCCGCCCCGGCCGCCTGGCTCTCTTCGGGCGGCAGCTTACACAGCCATATCTCCCCGAAAAGCTCGTCCTGCTCGGCCCATCCGTGTCTTCGGCGCAGCACCTCCAACAGCGCGAGGAACAGCACCACGAGGTCGGTGCGCGAGTGTCCCGCCGCCTCGATGAACTCGCCGCTCAACGGGATGCGCTCGCCGTCCGACAGGCGCGCAAGCCGCGAGCGCAGGTGCGCCATCTTCTCGGCTACGGTCACAACGTGCCCCCGGGTCACCGTGCCCCTCGGCGGGCCGATGGGCAGCTCAAGCTGCATCCTGCGCTGCACCAGCCTGACCAGTCTGTCCAGGCTCACGCCCTCAAGACCCGTGCCCACAGGTTCAGGCTTCGCGGAAGGCATCTCCGGCGCGACCTCTCGCTCGTAGGAGCGCAGCCCCGCGGCGTCCCGGCTCCGCAGCCAGCGGGCGGCGTCTTGCACTCGCTTGTACGCCTCCAGGCGGCGCACTAGCTCGTCGCCCGGGTCCTCTTCGTCTTCGTCGGCGCGCTGCACGGGCGGCCGGGGAAGGAGCATCTGCGACTTGATGAGGATGAGCTTGCTTGCCACCCAGGCGAACGATGCCAGCGGGCCGGGCGGCATGTCGGGGTGGGCTTCGACGTAGCGGAGGAAGCTGTCGGCCACTTCGGCGAGGGCAATCCTGCTTATGTCAAGCTGTTTGCGCTCGATCAGCCGCAAGAGCAGGTCAAGCGGCCCGTGGAACACGTCGAGGCGCACCTCGAACGCGCCGTTTCCGGAGGGCGCCCGCGGCGTCTGCTCCTCGGCGAACCCTTCGAGGCCTGTACCCTCGGCGGCCATGCCGGTCTGCTTCTCCCCTGCTGCGGTGTTCGTCATGACTCCTCGTCGGCCGATTGCAGCAATTTCAGGGCCGGGTCGTCCCCGCGCCCGTGGTGCCCCGCGATCAGGCGCACCACCTCGGGCGAAGCGCCATGCTGCGCCGCCAGCATCGCGCCGAACGCGGCGTGCCTGCGGCTCAGGTAGAACGGGTAGAACACCACCCCGTTCCCCCGCCCCGGAGCGGCCAATCTCCTCAGCACCCTCTTGCCCCCCGGCAGCGCCTCAAGCAGCACGACCGCCACCCGGTGCACCACCGTCACGTATCGCCCGGTGCCCGGGTCGTACTTGCCCGAGTCGTGCAGCAGCGCCGCCTGCAACAGCGCGGGGTCGCTGCCCCCGGCCTCTATCACGCGACGGTAAACCACGAGCGCGTGCTTGCGGTGCTGTTCGGGCATCGCACGGAAGATCTCGTACAGACCGGGGCCGAGCACGCGCCGGGCCTCGGCCATATCGTCTTCGCTTACCCGTGCAAAGGCCGCGCCGAAGAACTGGCGCGACCTGTAGATCCACCGGCCGAGCACCGCTGCGTTAGCCCAGGAAGATGCGGCTCAGCCCGCCGATTATCGGCCTCAGCGCCACGCTGACCAGGTCCAGCGACATCCCGAACAGCCGGCCCGCCAGCGGCACGACGAAGATCAGCCCGAGCAGGATAGGCAGGCTGTATCGCCTGATCGGCTCCAGCACCACGACCCAGTAGTTGGGCAGTATGCCCGATAGTATGTTGAAGCCGTCCAGCGGCGGGATGGGGATCAGGTTGAAGGCAAACAGGAACAGGTTGATCAAAATCATGTAGCCGAGCACCTGCGTGACCTCAACTGGCAGCAATCCTTCCCCAAACCTGTAAAGGGGCAGCAGCGCGCCCGCAAGGGCCAGGTTCGCCACCGGCCCGGCGAACGCCACGATCGACATCCCGCGCCTGCCGCCCTTCAGCGCGTACGGGTTGACCGGCACCGGGCGGCCCCACGCCAGCAGGCCCACGCCCAGAGCGAGGAGTATGCCCATGAAGAAGCCCAGCGGGTCAAAGTGGGCGAACGGGTTGAGCGTGATGCGGCCCATGCGCTGGGCCGTGTCGTCGCCCAGCCGGTAGGCCGAATAGGCGTGCATGAACTCGTGCAGGGTCGTGCCGATGATGAACCCCAGCATAAAGCCCAGAAAGAACGTCGGTTGGAAGTTTATACCTGGAAGCATTTTCCCTTACCCTGTGCCGTGGGCTGAGCCCTCACTGCCCTCGCGGGACCTCACCATCCTCGGCAAGCTCGACCCGCGGTGCCTCGGTGACAACCTCACCGTTGTTGTTCGCGCCGGCGTTGTTCTCCGTGCCCGACACGGCAGCATCGGCGTACTTGTAGTCGGCTTCGCCGAACTGATTGAGCGCACCCTGCACCGCTACGAACTGCTCGCCGCTGGGGTGCATCAGTACCAGCGTGTCGACCTTGTTCAGGTCGAGGCCCTCGGTGTCCTCTTCGCTCAGCGCCTGGCCCGCGGCCACCTGCCCGGTGAGCGCGTCGATCACCTGGTCGGTGCCGACCACTCTATAGTACACCGAGACGTCGTTTAGTGGGTAGTTGAGCGCGCCCACGGCGTCGAGTATTCGCCTGGCGTCGAGCCTATCTGTAAACGTGACCAGCAAGGTCGGCTTGCCGACGATTTTCCCGGCGTTAGGATCCATGTTACTCCCCCGATTGTTTCGTTTGCCCGTGCAGGCTCACACCTGCGCGTCCTGCGCGGCGAGCGCCGCGGCAGCCACCGCCCCGAGCGCGCCCGACCTCCCGCCCAGCGCGGCGGGCACTATATCGAACGTGCCGCGGTAGGCAGGTTGCACGCGGCGGGCCACGGTTTCGCGCACAGGGTTGAACAGCAGGTCGCCCGCGTTGGTGACCCCGCCGCCAAGCACGACAAGCTCGGGGTTGAAGATGTGTACGGCGCTCACCACGCCCATACCCACAAGTTTGCCCTCGCGCTCCATCAATTCCAGCGCGAGCGGGTCGCCCTCGCGGGCCGCCTCCGACACAAGCTCGGCCGTGACCTTGTCGGGATCGCCCCCCGCCAGCGTGTCGATCAGCGTCTCGCGGGTGGAGGCGACGAGCACCGCGGCCTCGCGGGCCAAGGCCGTTCCCGAGGCCATCGCCTCCAGGCAGCCGATATTGCCGCAATTGCACATCCGCCCGAACGCGTCCACCACCATGTGACCCATCTCGGCGGCGAGGCCGTTCGCCCCGGTCAGCAGCCTTCCGTCCGCGATGATACCGCCGCCGATCCCTGTGCTGATTGTAAAGTACACCAGATTGTGGATGCGCCGCCCAAGCACTCGCTCCGATCCCGCGCCGTACACGTATTCGCCCAGGGCCGCGGCGTTCGCGTCGTTCACCAGCACCAGCGGCACGTTCTCGGCAAGGGCAAGCCGCTCGCGCAGCAGCTTGACGATGGGCACGTTGACCCAGCCCGGCAGGTTGGGCGGGCTGTACACTTCGCCCTTCACGTGGTCGAGCGGCCCGGGCATACCGATGCCGATGCCCGCGACCCCTCCGGCCGGGGTCAGCTTCTCCACCACGCGGGCGATGCGCTCGATCACAGCCTCGACCCCGCGCTCGGCCCTGGTTGCGACGCGCAGCTCGTCCAGCACGGTGCCGCGCTCGTCCGCGTGCACCCCGAGTATCTTGGTCCCCCCGACGTCTATCCCTATCAGGTCCATATCTTACTGATGCGTGATACGTGATGCGTGAGCACATCCTTACGAGGTAGTGCGGAGTAAGCATCGGTGCTGAGCGAGGTTACGCATCACGTATCACGCATCTCCTCACTTGAAGAAACGGTACCTCAGCAGCACGCGCACGATAGTGAAGCCGTCTTTCCAGGAGATCTTCTTGCCCTCCCAGAACTCGCGTCCGGTGTACGAGATCGGCACCTCGTAAATTCTGTGGCCCATGCGCAGTATCTTTGCCGTGATCTCCGGGTCGAAGCCCCAGCGGTCCGACTTGAGATCGAGCTTGCGCGCGATATCCGACGTGAACACCTTGTAGCAGGTCTCCATGTCGGTGAGGGTGGTGTCGAAAAGGATGTTGGTGATGAGCGTGAGGCTCTTGTTGCCCACCGTGTGCCAGAAGTACATTGCCTTGTGCGGGCCGAGGAAGCGCGAGCCATACACTACCTTGCTCCGGCCCTTACGGATCGGCTCCAGCAGAGTCGGGTAGTCCTCCGGGTCGTACTCCAGGTCGGCGTCCTGGATGATCACCACGTCGCCCTCGACCTGCTTGATGCCGGTGCGGCACGCGGCACCCTTGCCCCTGTTGACCTTGTGCCGGAACAGGCGTATCTCGCCCGCCGAGGCCAGCTGCTCCAGCAGGGCAGGTGTGCCGTCGGTAGAGCAGTCGTCCACCACTATGATCTCTTTCTCCACAGGCACTGCCTGCACGCGCCGGATGATCTCCTCGATGGTGCGCTCTTCGTTGTACACCGGTATGACGACAGAAACCTTCAAGAAAGAGGTACCTCCTATAGGGCTCGGTTGGCGCCAGGGAACGGCTCCCGCGAGAGGGCGCCGGGCGATTGCGTGCGCAGGCGGCGTGCGGCAGCGCTGCCAATTGTACCACGAAGGGCCAGGGGCTACAACTTGACCGTGAATGCCCCATTGACAGCACGCATCCGCGCACCTATGATTGGCCCAAATGACCTTCAAAGTGCTGTCCGCGCTCGGCTACTATGCGTCGTCCGTCCCGACGCTGCTCACCGGGCTTGACTTCTGGCGTATTCCCCTGCTCCTGTTCGGCAAGCCCGTCCGCCTCTCGACCAGCCCCGGCCTGCGCTTCTACGTAGCCTCCGTGATGGACGTGTGGCTCATGAAGGAGGTCGTGCTCGACCGCCAGTACGAGATGGTGCGCGCCGTGAAGGCGGGCGACACCGTGGTTGACATCGGGGCGAGCATCGGCGACTTCAGCATCATGGCCGCGAAGAAGGGCGGTCGCGTGTTCGCCTACGAGATGGACCCCCACCGGGCGCGGCTGGCGAGCCGCAACATCCGCCTGAACAACGCGGCCGACGTCCGGCTCTTCAACAAGGAGGTGCGGTCGCTCGACGCCATCTTCGCGGAGAACGGCATCGAGCGCTGCGACTTCCTCAAGGTGGACTGCGAGGGCTGCGAATACCCTGTGCTGCTCGGCGCATCGGACGAGGCGCTGGCCAGGGTAGAGCACATCGCCATGGAAATCCACCTCGAGACGTCCGAGCGGGAGAGGCAGTACGCCGCGCTGCTTCGCCGACTCGCCGAGCGCGGCTTTGATGTCAAAGAGGTCGACAGCCCAGTACACAGCTACCTGAAGCTGACCTATACCTCCCGCCCGCGGCGAAACTAGACCGGCAGATATACGCCATTGGCCTTTTGACACGCACGGGGGGCGGTAATATACTGGTGGGAATCGAGTAATATGAGGGTGACGATCTCAAAGGAGATCTCGGGAGAAGAGCATGTATGACTACGACTTCGAGGAGATAGAAAAGAGGCACCACCAGGACGAGCGCGACGGGGGCGTCGA
>DASTEB010000471.1:0-19743 GCA_035710025.1 Chloroflexia bacterium | reverse complement strand
TGGGATCCAACACCACCGTGTTCGCATCGTCGGACCACGGCTTCGCGCCCCAGTGGTACGCGGTCAACGTGGGCAAGGTGCTCAAGGACGCCGGCCTGCAGGCTACCGAGCAGACCTCCAACTGCCGAGTGGGCGGCGCGCCCACCCTGGCCAAGGGGTGCTATGCGGGCGGCACCGCGCAAATCTACGTCAGTCTGGCGGGCCGCGACCCCGGCGGCGTGGTGCCCCCTGCCCAGTACGAGACCGTGCGCGACCAGATCGTCGCCGCCTTCCAGAACCTGACCGACCCGGCCAACCCCGGCAAGCAGGTGGTCGACCGAATCATGAAGAAGGAAGAGCTGCGCAACGTGGACGGCAGCGACTCGCTCCACCCGAGCCGCAGCGGCGACGTGGTCGTGGTGCTGCGCCCGCCCTACCAGTTCGACGCGGCGACGCCCAACCAGGCCATCGCCTTCTCGCAGTTCTTCGGGCAGCACGGCTACCTGCCCGAGCTGGTCGACCTCGCGCACAACGTGAACATGCACGGCACGTTCGTGGCGGCCGGGCCGGGCATCCGCAAGCAAGGCCCGGTGAGGGGCGTGCGCGCCGTCGATCTCGCGCCCACCATCTCCATGCTCATGCGCATCCCGGGGCCGCAGAACGCCAGGGGCCGCATCCTGTACGACATCCTCACCGCCCCCGGCACCCTGAAAGAGGTCACGGTCCTCAATATCAGCGACTACCACGGCCAGCTCACACCCCTTAGCGAGGCGGCCGACAACGTCACCGGCGGCGGGGCCAGCAACCCCAACTTCTCCATCGGCGGGGCCGCCTTCCTCAAGCAGTGGTTCGACCTTTACCGCGCCGAGGCGCGCGACGGCTCGATCACCGTGGCGGGGGGCGACTCGGTCGGGGCGACACCGCCCATCTCCAGCTTCTTCGGCGACCGGCCCACCATCGAGATGATGAACATGATGGGCTTCAGCCTCGACGGGCTGGGCAACCACAACTTCGACCGCGGGCAGACGTACCTGCGTACCGTGCTGATTCCCCTCGCCGACTTCCCCTACGTGTCGACCAACGTGGTCTACCCGAACGGCCAGACGCCGGAGGAGTGGAGCCGCTCGCAGGTGTTCCACTTCCAGGGAGTGAAGGTGGGCGTGGTCGGCTTCTCCAACGAAGACCTGCCGTTGCTGGTTTCGCCCAACGCCCTGCCGCCCTTCGTGGTGCGCCCCGCCGCGCCCCTGGTCGACGCCGAGGCCGGTTTCCTCCGGTCGCGCGATATCGACACGGTCATCGCGGTGGGCCACATGGGCGCCACGGCCGGCACCCTCACCAACCCCACAGGCCCGCTGGTTGACCTGGCCGACACTCTCACCAACGTGGACGCGGTGATCGGCGACCACACCGACTTCCAGGTGCTCACCACGCGGCCCAACGGCGTGCTGGTGACCGAGAACCGCAGCAAAGGCATCCGCTTCACCCGGCTGCGCCTCACGGTCGACACCGCCACCAAGGCCGTGGTGTACAAGACCGCCGACTTCCACAAGCCGTGGAACATCGGCGTCACGCCGGACGAAGCTATCCAGGCGCGCATCGACGAGCTGAACGCGCAGCTTGAGCCGATCCTCGGCACGGTGATCGGCGAGTCGACGGTGGTCATTCCGCGCTCGGACGCCTGCGGCCGGGCCGACGGTCGCCTGTGCGAGTCGAAGGTGGGCAACCTGACTGCCGACTCGATGCGCCTGACGTACAACACCGACTTCGCCATCACCAACTCGGGCGGCCTGCGTGCCGGCGTTACCTGCCCCTTCCCCGATATCGGCGGCGACTTCTGCCCGCCGTTCACCCCGCCGCCCTACCCAATCACCAGGGGCCAGGTGCTGACGGTGCTGCCGTTCGGTAACGTGGTGGTGACGCTGCAGCTGAACGGGGCCGAGCTCAAGACGATGCTGGAGAACGGGGTGTCGTCGATGCCGGGCGCGAACGGCAGGTTCGCGCAGGTGTCGGGCCTGTGCTTCACGTACGACATCCACGCCCCAGCAGGCAACCGCGTGCTGAGCGCGGTGCGGCAGGCGGCCGACGGCTCGTGCACAGGGCCCGCGATCGACCTGACCGCCGCCTCGAACTACACACTGGCCGAGAACGACTTCATGGCCTCGGGCGGCGACGGCTACCCGAACTTCGCGTCTCGGGCAGTCACGCGCGATATCATGGACCAGGTGCTGGCCGACTTCATCACGGACAACACCCCCGTCAGCCCCGCCATCCAGGGCCGGATCGTGTGTACCTCCTCGGGCAGCACGGCCTGCCCTACGATACTACCGTAGAGTTGTAACGCCGGAGCGGCCCGCCGCCGCAACCGGCAGACAAACAAGGGGGCGGTCCGGAGTGGGCCGCCCCTCTGTCGTCCGGGGTCTCCGGAACAAAGAACAGACACACCCACCGGCGGGGGGTGCCGGTGGGTGTGTCGTTCGTCGTCGCTAGCTGCGCGGCAGTGGTTAGGAGCGTTACGTTGACGCACCCAACCTACTTTGTGCCTACTTAGCGAGATCGACGATCTTGCTGATCTGGGCGCGGATCACATCGGCGTAGGGGTGGAACGTGCCGTCGGCGTAGCCGTTGATCACCTGGTGGTTGAAGCCTGTCTCGATGAAGTTGTAGAAGTTGCTGCCCACAGGCACATCGCTGAAGTGCGGCCCGCCGGTCGTGTCGATCTCCCAGCCCGCGGCAAGCACCACGATCTTCATCGTCTGGGCGCGGGTCACGTTGGCGTAAGGCCTGAACGTGCCGTCATCGTACCCGACGACGAGGTGGTTGTTGACCGCGGTCTCGATGTACTCGTAGAACGGGTGATCAACCGGTACGTCGGTGAAGTGAGGTCCGCCAGTGGTGTTGATCGTGAAACCCTGCGCGAGCACTACCATCTTGACGAGCTGCGCCCTGGTCGCGTTGTTGAACGGCCTGAACGTGCCGTCAGCGTAGCCGTTGATTACGCCCGCGCTGCCGAGGTTGTACACGAAGTCGTAGTAGTAGGTATCGAACGCCACGTCGTTGAACGAGCCGGCCAGGTCCTCATGAGGGCCAAAGAGCGCGGCATCGCTAACCGATACGGAGCCGGCCATGGGGACGGTCATGTCCCACTGCAGGCCGATACCGGCGTCGAGGGCCTCATCCAGAATGCAGATGTTGTTCAGCCCGGGGCCGGGAGCCATCACGTCGCCGATGGCGTTCCAGATGTCGGCATAGGAGCCTTCCTGGTGAGCGGAAGTCGGCACCATGGGGATGAACTGCTGGTACATGTTGCGGCCGGTGGCGGTCCAGTAGTAGGAACCGGTGCCGCCGGTTTCCTCGTCGTGATAGCCGTAGGCCGGCACGTCGCCCCTGGTGCGCAGGTCGGCGGCGTGGAACAGCACGGCCTCCACGGCCTCGGTGCCGCCGAGCTGGCGCAGGCTGTAGGTGAACTGCGCGTACTCGGCGCCGTTGACATACGAGGTCTCCATCGTGAAGCGGAGCTTGGTGTTGGGTACATCGTTCACGGTGGTCACGACCCACGGATCGTCAGGCGTGCCCGAGCCGGCGAGGGTGTTGCTTACGGGAATGTAAGCATTGGCATTGTGGCCGCCCGGCATGGACTCAGGTCCGAAGACCTTGATGTCCGAGGTGCCCTCATGGCGGGCCCACAGGTAGACGCCCGCGCCGTAGTTGCCGTAGAACTGCTCGAACTGGTTCTGGACTACGAGCGGGTTGCTGAACTGGATGGACATCTGGGTATTGTCCATCACACCGATGGTCAACGGACTGCCCGGAATGACCTGCGCCGACACGGGCACCACAGGCTCCGTGACGGGCTTGTCCTTTGTCTGGGCTGCAGTGCTCATCACGCCGGTGCCCAGCAAAGCGAATGCCAGCGCCAGGGTCAGCGGCACTGTGCAGAGTTTGCGAACGCGAGACATCTTAAGTTCCTCCTTGCGTAATTGCAAGGTGGTGCCCTTTGCGCCATCCTGCATGCTCCTCTACCGACAAAACGCAATACGCGGAGTCATGCACGTCTGCATAGTCCCCCCGCGTATTAAATCCAATGTACACCATTAATGTTTATAGTCCAGTCTGCATTGGTTAACATTTGGTGAAAAATATGCTGCAAGGATTAGTTGCAATTATGTCAACTTATCTTATCCTACTGCCGCTTCGCGGGAGCCGTGTCAGCGACAAGTGACCCGACGATAAGGTATAGTGTCATGCGCAGGTAGCTCTCCTGTGCACACCTCGACGGCAGCAGCGGGGGATGACGAAGGGGCGGCCCCTCCGGACCGCCCCCACTACGTTTGTGTTGTGCTGTATAGTTCGCCTTACCCGATACTGCCTTCCATCTGCATCTCGATCAGCCGGTTCAGCTCGACGGCGTAATCCGGCTAACGATGACGCGTGAACAGCGTGGCAATGCTGTTGTCAACGCGTACTACCTGCGGCTTAAGGTGTCCGTCTCCCTCCGTAGTAGCTCCTCGTTCACTATACGACGATCAGCAGCGAGCAGTTCCCTCAGCAGATAGTACTCTGTGCGCGGCCGATCGTCTGTGATCAATGGGCCCGGTCCCGCAAAGGCATCTACCTGGTCGTCCCTGAGCCAGATGTGTTCCTCAATAAGCTGCAGCCAGGGAATGCCCTCCACCAGTGAAGAGTCGGCTGCCCCCGCCAGATCGGCGGCCGCTCCGTCAACTCCGAAGGCCTGTGCGATTCCGTCCCTGCCGAACGTGAGAGGAGCATCGGAGCCCAGCATGTATACTCCATAACCACCCGGCCCGAACATCAGGAGCACGTTCGAGAACGAGGCGCGAAACGTTCTCACGTGGTCTTTGAAGTCCGCCACTGTTGCGTCGTACGGTATCCACAGCATAAACACTCCGCCCGGCTTCAGCCGGGCTTTGCCTTGCTCCAGGAACTCGCGTGTGTAGAGTACTACGTTGCCTGCGCTCTGGATCGGAGGCGCAGGGTCTACGGCAATCAAGTCGTACTGCTTCCGCGTGAGACGCGTATAGTTACGGCCATCACCGATGATGACCTTGCCCCTCGGGTGATTCAGGTATTGGGCTGCATCCTGAAAGTAAACGGGCATGAGACCCGGCACGGAAGGTGACAACTCCACTACGTCGGTCTGCATACCGAGTATCAAGCCCGAACGATAGGTCGCACCCATACCGAAGGCTATGACCAGAAAGTCCTCGGCCTGAGGGCGAAGCGCTTTTGGTATATAGGCCATAAGCCTAGTGTCGATGGTAAGGATGGTCATGCCAATGCCGCCGAGCAATAACCGCCGGTCGGCAGCCGGCCCACCCACCGCGTCTACTGTGGAAACACTATCTTCCAGATGGATGGCGGGAAGCTGACGGGCGCTTATGATGTTTTGGGTGACCGTGCGAGTGAAGGGGAGATGAGTTAGGGGTGCCGCAAGGCTCAACAGCGCGGCAACGCCCAAGACCCAAGCCGTCACAGGCAGCTTGCGCGCGCGATGCGCCGTATCAAGACCTACCAGGACGGCGCCCAGCAGTAGACTGGCTGCCGCCAGCACGAATATAGAGTTGTTCGTACCCAGGGTGCCGACGAGGATGAAGGCGGCCGCGAACGACCCAAGGATTGACCCCGCGGTATTCCAAGCATACAAAAGCCCGATACTGCGGGCGGCACCGCTCACGCTCGTGGTCACCAGTTTCCCGGACAGCGGGAAAGCATAACCCATGACCACGGTTGCCGGGAGCATGATGAGGTAGCTGAAGTTTGTCGGAAGCCTTCCAAGCACGCCGCTGCCCAGAATCACGGTCAAAACGCTGGCCAGGCCAATGCTGGCGAAGCAAAGCCCCAGCACGGTAAGATTATCGCGGAGCGGGCTGCTGTAGCGTCTGTACAGTTGGCTGCCCAGCGCTATGCCAATAAGGTATATGGCCAGGATCATCACGAAGATGTATATCCTGGAGCCTGTTCCCTCCGCGAGCATTCGCGTCCACAGCATTTCGAGCGCCAGGGCGACAAACCCCGAGACGAATGTCGCGGCAAAGATGACCTTTCGGCCGCCAGGGGCTTCCACCCCGCTCGAGGCCGGTTCGGCGCCGGGCGAATCCAGGCTGTCGTCCTTCGACGCGGCAGCCACCGCCCTTCGAGACAGCAGTAGCGCGCCCACCCCGGCAAGAGCATTGAGGAGCACGGCGACGTAACTTGTCAGGACCAGGCCCAGCAACTCAATCAGTACATAGCCGGAGACCAGCGTGCCAAGCGCTGCTCCTATCGTGTTGGCAGCATACAGCTCTGCGAGGCGCTGACCTGCGTCCTCGAGATTGCGGACGACGAACCTCGTGAGCACGGGCAAGGTCATGCCCATGAGGAAGGTAGCAGGCGTGACAGCCACAAGTGCCAGGGCGAAGCGAATGAATCCTAGCTCCGTGGCGCCAATTGAGCTATAGGCCCCCCTGTATACTTCGGCGATGAGATTGACGCTGAATGGCAGTGCAAGCGCGTAAAGGGCAATGAACAACTCGAGCACGCCGTAGAACCGAAGAGGGTTCGCAGTACTTCCCGCCACCCGCCCGGCCACAAAGCCCCCAAGGCCCAGGCCAAGCATGAACGCGGTCACGATAGTTGAGATAGCCTGCGTGGTGTTGCCGAATACCAGCACAAGCTCGCGAGACCATACCACCTGGTAAATCAACCCGGCAGCCCCGGATCCCACGAACAGGGCAAGCACGAGGCTCTGAACGTGACGAGCCGACCCTGCTCTCGTTTCGGCCGCAGCATCTGTGGCACTTGACCTGCCCGGCCCCATCAATTCCGTGCTCGTCTTCTCTCCTGTTGAGTACACTGCTTGAGCCCCTTGACAATGTGCGCGGCGCATGGCGCAAGGCATCTGTGAGCCTGGTCGGTCCAAGCTCAGGCGGATAAGTAGTGAGTCGAGTATAAAGGAGGGATTTGTACCGGACAATAGGGATATTGGGATGTCCGGCGCGTACTTTGGTCCTGCGTGCTGGCGAGGGTGGGCAGCAAGTCACGCGCAAAAGAGGCGGCCCATCCCGGACCGCCCCCTCACCTTCTTGCGCTCTGCCGCATCGCCTTACCCGATACTGCCTTCCATCTGCAGATCGATCAGCTGGTCTAGCTCGACGGCGTGCGGTGGTTAGTTACACACCCGCTTACGGGTTGCAGCCGGGGAAGAAGGTGTTGGCCACGATCTTGGAGGTCTGCCCCCGCGTCAGGGGATTGTTCGGGCGGAAGTACGGGCGGTTCTCCGCATCACACGGCTCGCCCGGCCCGCCGCACGGGTACCCCGCCATCGCTTCCGGGCGGCTCAAGAGCAGGCGCTCCACGAACAGCCGGAAGGTGTGGGTGGGTGGTACGTCGGCAAAGGTGTACTGCCCGGCTGGAATGGTGTCCGAGAACCCGGCGGCATTCGACACGATCTTGGTCAATTGCCCCCGGGTGGCACCGCTGCCGGGACGGAAGTAAGGCCGCTGCTGGTCGTCGCACGGCTCGTTAGGATCGATGCCGCAGGGATATCCCACCATGACCTCTCGATCGGCGAGCCGCTCCACCCACACCCAGAAGGTAGAGCCGTACGCCACGTCGGTGAAGGTCCACCGGCTCGGTGGTATCTCGTCGTCGAAGCCCGCAGACTCGGATACGATCTTGGCCAGTTGTCCCCTCGTCACGTAGGCATTGGGGCGGAAGTAGGGGTCATTGCCGGGGTCGCACGGCTCTCCCTGCCCGCCGCACGGATAGCCCGAGATGATGTCCCTGCAGGCAAGGCACAGCACATACGGATAGAACGTGTTGGTTACCGGCACATCGGTGAATGTTACGGTGCATGGGGTGGGGCTGGCTGTAGGTGAAATGGCGGCAGTTGTAGGTGTGGCGGAAGGAGGTACGGGCGAGTTGCCGGGTGTGGGCGGTACAGGTGTGTTCGTCACTGTGGCTTGGACTTGGGTGTGAGTAGGCGAAGCCGCAGGCACCTGAGTAGGCGTACCCGTGCTCGTGGGCGGAATCGCTGTGCCGGTCGAGGTCGGCATAGATGTGGGCGTAGGAGTGGGGGTCATCTGTCCGGCCGGGTGCCACAGGCCGATGTACGAGGAGGGCAGGCCGCCCGCTGTGGAGAATACACCGCCAACGTACACGTCACCGTTGTCTGCTATGGCAACTGCCTCAGCAAAGTTGTTCAGCCCACTGCCAAGAGCAGACCACTGTACGCCGTCCCAACGGGCTATGCGGCTGGCGGATACTCCACCCGCTGTGGTGAAGTAGCCCCCGGCGTACACATCGCCATTCTGTGCTACGGCCATGTCATAGACAGGATCATTCATACCACTGCTCAGCGCAGACCATTCTGAACCGTCCCACCGCGCTATGCGGTTGGCGAGCACTCCGCCTGCTGTGGTGAACTCACCACCCGCGTACACGTCGCCGTTTCCAGCAATGGATATGTCGTGGACCACGTAGTTCATCCCGCTGCCGAGCGGGTGCCACTGGGTGCCGTCCCACCGCGCTATGCGGTTGGCAGGTTCCCCGCCTGCCGTGTCGAACCCACCCCCGACATAAATGTCGCCGCTACTTGCCGCGGCTACACTTACTACCGCATGGCCCGTGCCGCTGCCGAGCGGGTGCCACTGTGTGCCGTCCCACCGCGCTATACGGTTGGCATTAACCCCACCTGCCGTGGTGAACGGTCCGCCTGCGTACACGTCGCCATTGTCCGCAACGGCTATCCCTACGACAGCGGCGTTCATGCCCCCATTCAAGTCAGACCACTGCGTGCCGTCCCATTTAGCTATGTGGTTGGCGGGCGCTCCGCCTGCCATGTTGAATACGCCGCCCGCGTATACGTCTCCGTTGGCTGCAATGGCTATCGTAGAGACAAACGCATTCATGCCGCTGCCCAGCGGGTGCCACTGTGTGCCGTCCCACCTGGCTATGAAATTGGCGGGTACTCCGCCCGCGATGTTGAAAAGGCCTCCGGCGTAAACGTCGCCGTTGTCTGCCACGGCCAGCGCAAAGACCTTATTGTTCATCCCGGCCCCGCCCGGCCCGAACCTGTCGTCCCAGTAGCCGCCTCCGACGACGGCATCAGGACCGGCGTCGACACTCACGCCGGGCAGCCTCAGCATGGAGCGATCTCGGTGAGTCTGGGATATCTCGAAGAGCGCGAGGGGAGGAGGCTCGGCTGCGCTGCTCACGTAGACAGCCTCGGCCCCGGACATTGGGGCCAACGCAAGCACTATAAGGACGACCGTCCATCGAACTCGTGTGCTCGTGAGCCTCCGGGGTCGGTTGGTGGGGTGTGTAAAAGCGGACATCTCCTTCCACTCCTTCTCTGCTAACCGGGGTGGCAGCGCCGGTGGCCGCGGGTGGTCGGTGATGTCTGTCTCGCCCGGTACGGTCGATGCGTGTGCTTCCACATGACTTCGGAGATCGTGAGCTTCTCGCTCTACGATAATATTCGGAGGGAGGTTACTCTCGGCCCCGGCGCTGCCCTGCACAAGGCTGTCTGGCTGTCCCGGTGCGGGCAACGAAAAGGGTGCCAGGGCCGAGCCTGAAAGCTCACCCCAACACCCTGACAACATCCGGGTTGGCCCGGACTCTAGATCCCCTGCCGCTCGGCTTAGCCGTTGCTGCCTTCCATCTGCAGCTCGATCAGCCGGTTTAGCTCGACCGCGTACTCTAGCGGGATCTCCTTGGTGATCGGCTCCACGAAGCCGTTGACCACAAGTGGGACGCCTCAATATAATGATGCAGCGATGGCAGAATTTCCGAAGCTCGCCTCTACAGACCAGCTCTACAGATAGCATCAATTTGTGTAGATGTAAGCGGTACGGGGATGCAAGACGGTGCCTCATCGAGCCTTATTTGGCGCTAGCGTTTTGGAGCATGAATATGTCGCCGAACATCTCGAGAATTACCGGGCCCTTCTTTTCGGAACTTCTTGGTTGGGTGCGCGAAAGCACAGACACGATCCGTATTGCCAGTCCTTTCGTCAAAGAGGGTGTTGTTAGGGAGGTAATACAAACGAAACCGGGTTCAGCACGATTACGGTATCTCAATTCCTTCAAACTGCAGTACTTCTACTCTGGAGCCTCTGATATAGCGGCAATTTCCGCGCTTCTTGACGCCGGAAGTGAGGTTCGAAGTATGCAACGCCTGCACGCCAAGCTCTACATTTTTGACGAATCGAGGGCACTGATCACTTCAGCTAACCTAACTCGTGGTGGTCTGATTAGTAACTACGAATACGGGGTGCTTATCTCTGAAACACCACTTGTAAGGGCGATTACCGATGATTTTGACCAATTGTTCGCCTCAGACGAAGAGACTAGCACAATAACCAAGGAACATGTCGAGCAGGCCAGCACAATCCTACAATCAGCTCCGCCGAAAGTGACTGTTCAATTCCCGACGGCAGTCGAGGGAGCTGAAACACCTGATACGTTCGCACCCGGAAGTGCTCCAATCGAAGCAGGTCTTAGTGGGTGGAAGCTGTCAGTTTTCCAAAGTCTCGTGCAGATACCTGGAAGTGAGTTCAGTCTGGACGACGCATATCGTTTCGAGTCCGACCTACAGGCCAAATACCCGCAAAACAGATTCGTCAGAGACAAGATACGACAGCAATTGCAGTATCTGCGCGACCATGGAATTTTGGAGTTCTTGGGCAATGGCCACTATCGCAAACTATGGTAGGAGGACACCCACTTGGCCGCTTACATATTCGTCACTAGCGAAGGCTACACATATCAGCCCGGCTCGGAATCTGTTCAGCCAGACATTGACAATTTACAGGTTATCGGGTTTGCACTGGGTTCCACCAGTCAAGAAGCACTGAAGAACCTGATTGCCGAGAATCCCTACATGTTACTTACAGCATTTAATGAGGTCGAATGCTTCGAGCTGAGGCACGAGAACTACCTTCAGCACGCTCATTACTTCTCACTCCAAAGTCTGAGTGGTAATCCAAAATAGCATAGGCGAAACTACAGCAATACCACATAGAATCACGAGAAGCGGCCCCAACGGGCCGCCCCTCGGCATCTTACGGTTCGGTTATCGCCTGCTCGGCTTAGCCGATGCTGCCTTCCATCTGCAGCTCGATCAGCCGATTTAGCTCTACCGCGTACTCCAGCGGGATCTCCTTGGTGATCGGCTCTACGAAGCCGTTGACCACCATCGCGGTCGACTCGTTCTCCGAGATACCGCGGCTCATCAGGTAGAACAACTGGTCCTCGCCTACCTTCGACACCGTCGCCTCGTGCTGGATCGTGGTCGAGTTGTTCGCCACGTTGATCGTCGGGTAGGTGTCCGAGCGGGCGTCCTCGCCGATCAGCAGCGCGTCGCACTTGACGTTGGCCTTGCACTTGTGCGCGTCCTCGGCCACCTCGAGCAGGCCGCGATAGGTCGCCCGGCCGCTGCCCTTCGAGATCGACTTCGACACCACGTTCGAGGTGGTGTAGGGCGCCTTGTGCACCATCTTCGCGCCCGCGTCCTGGTGCTGGCCGTTGCCCGCGAATGCCACCGACAGCACGTCGCCCCTCGCGCCCGGCTCCATCAGCCAGACAGCAGGGTACTTCATCGTCAGCTTCGAGCCGAGGTTGCCGTCCACCCACTCCATCGTCGCGTCGCGGTAAGCCGCCGCGCGCTTGGTCACAAGGTTGTACACGTTGTGCGACCAGTTCTGGATCGTGGTGTAGCGCACCCGGGCGCCTTCCTTCACGATGATCTCGACCACTGCGGAGTGCAGCGAGTCGGTCGAGTACGTCGGCGCGGTGCAGCCCTCGACGTAGTGTACGTAGCTGCCCGGCTCGGCGATGATGAGCGTGCGCTCGAACTGGCCCATGTTCTTCGCGTTGATACGGAAGTAGGCCTGCAGCGGCACGTCAACGTGGACGCCCTCAGGGATATACACAAACGAGCCACCCGACCACACGGCCGAGTTGAGCGAGGCGAACTTGTTGTCGCCTGCGGGCACGATCGTGCTGAAGTACTGCTTCACGATGTCGGGGTGCTCGCGCAGCGCCGAGTCCATGTCCATGAAGATGACGCCCAGCTTCTCCAGGTCCTCCCGGAGCGAGTGGTACACCACCTCAGACTCGTACTGCGCGCCCACGCCCGCCAGGTACTTCTTCTCGGCCTCGGGGATGCCCAGGCGGTCGAAGGTGTCCTTCACCTCGGTGGGCACGTCTTCCCACGAGGTCGAATTGCGGTCGGACGCCTTGACGTAGTAGTAGATGTCATCGAAGTCGATTTCGTTCAGCTTGCCGCCCCACTGGGGCATCGGCTTCTGCTCGAACAGCTTGAGGGCGCGCACGCGGAAGTTGGTCATCCACTGCGGCTCGCTCTTCATCGCCGAGATCTCGCGCACAACCGTTTCGTCCAGGCCCTTGCGGCTCCTGAAGAAGTAGTTCTCGGGCATGGAGAAGCCGTAGCGGTACTCTTCGCTGCCGTGCGCTGTCTGGATTGTCTCGGTCTCTGAAACCATGCTATGTCCTCCGTTCAATATGCGGCTGCCGTTTCGTTGCTTTCGCTGCCGCGTTGCCCCGTTTAGTGTACAATTCGGTGTGGCGAGTGTGACGTCTGCCCGGTGTCGCGCATCGCACGGCCCCCGGGGACTCACCGCGCACAAGCCGTGCCACTCAAACTACATACAAGAGCGGGATCGCCGCCCTACTGCTATTTCGGGATAATCTATCCTATTATACCGCACGCGGGGGTTATTTTCAATACTTTCTACAGCTTTAACTGTTTTTAGTCCGGGCCGCTGCCAACTCGCAGCCGCGTACAGCGCCTTCCCGCCGGGCACCCTATGAAAATCGCACTCGTACACGACTATCTGAACCAGTACGGTGGGGCCGAGCGCGTGCTCGAGGCCCTGCACGACCTGTACCCCTTGGCCCCTGTATACACGTCTATATATGCGCCAAAGAGGATGCCCCAGCACTACCGAAGGTGGCCCATACGCACCTCGTTCATGCAGCGCCTCCCCGGAATCATGTCCCACCACCAGTGGTACATGCCCCTCTACCCCCTCGCCATCGAGTCGTTCGACCTGTCGCCCTACGACGTGGTGCTCAGCTCGAGCAGCGCCTTCGCAAAGGGGGTCATCACCGAGGCAACCGCACTACATGTGTGCTACTGCCACTCGCCAATGCGCTTCGCGTGGAACTTCAGGGACTACATCCAGGGCGAGAAGGGGGCCGCTAGGCGAGCGCGGCATTTCTTGCCCGGCGTGCTCAACTATGTTAGACTCTGGGACGAGGTTTCGGCCGGGCGCGTGGACGCCTTTATTGCCAACTCGCGTGTCGTTGCGCGCCGCATCCGCAAACGCTACCGCCGTGAGGCCACTATAATCAACCCACCGGTCGATACGCGGCTGTACACCCCGCTCGAAGGCGAGTCGCCCGGCGACTACTTCCTGATCGTGTCGCGCATGATCCCGTACAAGCGCCTCGACGTCGCCATCGACGCGTTCACGCGGCTAAAGCTGCCGCTCAAGGTGGTCGGCAAGGGGCGGCAGGAGGCCGAGCTGCGGGCGAAGGCGGGGCCCAACATCGAGTTCCTCGGCTCGCAGCCCGACGCGGAATTGAAGCGGCTTTACGCCGGGTGCCGGGCCTTCATCTTCCCCGGCCAGGAGGACTTCGGCATCACACCCCTGGAAGCGCAGGCGTCCGGGAGGCCGGTGATCGCATACGGTGCGGGCGGCGCGCTCGAGACGGTGGTGGAGGGCGTGACGGGCGAGTTCTTCCCCAGTCAGACAGCCGACGCCCTGGCCGACGTGGTGGCCCGCTTCGACGAGCGCGCCTACGACCCCGCGGCCGTACGCCGCCACGCCGAGAGTTTCGACACCGAGGTGTTCAAGCGCAAGATTGAGGAGTTCATCAGGGGCAAGCTGGCCGAACGCGAGGCATCGGAGATAATCTAGCCTCCGCGCAGGCGGCTTGCCCGCGACATACCTATGGAACTGCGACAGTACTGGAACGTTATATGGAAGAGGCGCTGGCTGGTGCTGGCCATCGTCGTGGTGGCGGCGCTCGTGAGTGCGCTCATGTACCTCGCGTCCGACCGCACGTACAAGGCCGAGGTGCGCTTTGCCACCCGACAGGATACCACCGGGCAGGGACTGGGGAGGCCCCTCGACTTGCAGGGCCAGATGCTCTTCATGTTCGACCCGTACTATTACCGCTGGTTCGGCTCGGAGTTCCTGGTGGACGACTATACGCAGATCGCGGCCAGCGATGCCTTCGCCCAGAGCGTGCTCGCCACCATGCGCGAGGCCGGGTTCGCCGGGCAGGTGTTGGAGGACTTGACCAGGCAGGAAGTCGAGGCAGGGCGCACGGCCACCGGTCGCGGCGACGACCAGGTCAGGGAGCTTGAGGACCAGATCGCCCGGCTTAGCCCGGCGCACATCCGCGGGGCTATCGAAGCCGACCGCAGACATCGCGAGTTGCGTCTGACCGTCACCACGCCCGGCATGGAGCTGACCAAGGCGGTGGCCGACGCCGCGGGAATCGTGCTGACCGATGCTCGTATCCAGCCGGTGAGGGGCGACATGGTGGACGACCTCGCGCGGTTCTCGCAGATCGACCGGGTCGGCCTCGCCAATATCGAGTCGAGCCGCAGCCAGGACATCCTGAACGCTATCATCCGCGTGATCATCGGCCTGGTGGCTGCGCTCGCGCTGGCGTTCCTGCTGGAGTACCTGGACAACAGCGTACGCGACGAGCGCGACGCCGCGAAGGTGCTCGACCTGCCGGTGCTCGGCGCGATACCGAGGGGTTAGGGCCGCGGCAGACGTGGAAGGCTCGGGCTTGAAACTGCAGGCCATAGAGGACGCGGGCGTAGGCGAGCTGCTGGACGACTTGCTCTCTGGAATGCGAGATATCCTGGGCGAGAATCTGGTGGGACTGTACCTGTATGGCTCGCTCGTGTGGGGCGACTTCGACCGCTACCTGAGCGACATCGACATGCTGGCGGCGGTAGCCGAGGACTTGAGCGACACGGAGGCAGTAGCGCTCAAACGCCTGCACGATGACATCGCCGAGCGGTATCCGGACTGGAGCGACCGAATTGAAGTACAATATCTCTCGCTGGAGGGGTTGCGAACGTTTCGGACCGAAAGTACGCCGATGGCGGTGATCAGCCCGGGCGAGCCGTTCCACATCGTGGAGGGAAACAGGGACTGGCTGATCAACTGGTACTTCGTGCGGGAGTACGGCGTAGCGCTCTACGGCCCGCCGCCCGAGACGATCATCGGCCCGATCACGAAAGAGGAGTTCGTCGGCAACGTAGTAGAGCATGCGAGGAACTGGCCGCGGTGGCTGGAGCAGACCCGCCACTCCCGACCCTACCAGGGCTACGCGATACTGACCATGTGCCGCACGCTCTATACTTACAGAACCGGAGAGCAGGTCTCGAAGAAGCAAGCGGCGGAGTGGGCCGAGCAGGAGATGCCCGAGTGGGCGCCGCTGATACGGAGTGCGCTCCGCTGGCGGGAGGAGAAAGGGCGAGACCAACATATCGACCACGAGGCAACCTTTCCCGAGACCGAGCGCTTCTTCCGCTTCGTCAGCGAGACCATAGCCGCGGAGCAGGCGCCCGCATCACGGCATAACTAACGAATGCAGATCGACCTGAAACAGATCCTCGACGGCATACGCAAGCGGTGGTGGATACCGCTGGTGGTGGCGCTGGTCGCCGCCGCGGTGGCCTACCTGTACACCGACATGCAGCCGCGCGTGTACCAGTCGCAGGTCACGGTATCTGCCAAGCCCGTTCCGCCTGACAACGGGCTGATCGAGGCGATCAAGAAGACGCTGCCCACGTACGCCGCCGAGATGAGAAGCCCCGACCTGGTGAGGCAGGTGGTGGACGGCTACGGCATCGTGGACGTCGATCCGAACACCGTCAGCCTGCTCACCCAGGCCCGCCCCGACGACAACTCCATCGTGATGACGGTGGACCACGGCGACCCGGTCGTCGCCGCGCAGCTTGCCGAGGGGGTGTCCGAGGCGTTCAAGGAAAGGCAGGCCGCCGACAACCAGCAGGCAAACGCCAGCGGGCAGCGCGTCGTCTGGGTCACCACCCAGCCCGCGACGGTGCCGTCCTCGCCCTACCAGCCGAGGCCGCGCCTGTACGCGGCCGCAGCCGGGTTGTTCGGTCTGGTGCTGGGGCTGCTGCTCGCCGTTGGGCTGGAATTGCTCGATACGTCGCTCAAGACGCCGGGCGACGTGAGGCAGTGGACGGGCATGAGCACGATAGGGATTATCCCGAGGGGGAAAGCGTGAGGAATTGATGCGTGATGCGTGATGCGTGTGCGTGAACTTGACCGAACCGGGTAGAGCGGAATTAACCGTGGTGCTCAGAAGAGGTCACGCATCACGCATCACTCCTCATGTAGGAGGAACAGCTTGGCAACCACGGTAAAGACAATCAAAGACGCCACCGCAGGGCTTGTGGCCTACGAGGAGCCGAAGTCGGCCGCGGCCGAGGCGTACCGCTCGCTGCGCACCAACATCATGTTCGCCAGCCCCGACAAGCCGGTGCATACCCTGCTGGCCACCTCGACCAGCCCCGACGACGGCAAGTCCACCACCCTGGCCAACCTCGCGATCACGTTCGCCACGTCGGGCTCGAACACCATCCTGGTGGACGCCGACCTGCGCCGCCCACACCTGCATACCATCTTCGGGCTGGGCAACTACGCCGGGCTGACCTCCCTCGTGGCCGACATGGCCCGCGCAAAGCCGGGCGAGACACCGCCGCTCCCCCTGCAGGACACCATGGTCGAGAACCTGCAGGTGCTGACCAGCGGCCCCGTACCGCCCAACCCCGCCGAGATACTCGCCTCGCAGCGCATGGGCGAGATCATCGCGCTGCTTCGCAGCCGCGCCGAGTACATACTGATCGACACCCCGCCCATCATCGCCGTGACGGATGCCGCCGTGCTCGCCCCGCGCGTCGACGGCGTAATCCTCGTGGTGAACGCGGGCAAGACCAAGCGCGACCTCGCAGTCAAGGCCCGCGACATGCTCAAGCAGGTCAACGCCCACATCCTGGGGGTCGTGCTGAACAACGCGCAGGTAGACAGAAGCGCGTACGCGTATTACGGAAGGTGACCGGTGGCCGGTGGCCAGTGATCTCTCCTGAGCACCACGGCTCAATCCGCACTACACAGCTCGCGTAAGCTCACGCATCACGCATCACTCTGACCACTTGCCACTGGCCACTGACCACTCCAATGATTGACATCCACGCGCACATCCTCCCCGGGCTGGACGACGGCCCCACCGACATGGAAGCATCGGTCGGCATGGGCCACATCTACGCGGGCGAGGGCGTAACGTGCGTCTTCTCCACCTCGCACAGCAAGGAGGTCGCCGAAGAGGGCCGCGCCAACATCGAGGAGCGGCTTGAGGAGGTGCGGGCGGCCTGGCGCGAGGCGGGCATCCCCGTGGACCTTGAGCTTGGGGTCGAAGTGTACCTCCGGCCCGACACCGTGGGCGACCTGCGCGAGGGCAGGCTGTGGACGCTGAGTGGCAGCAGGTACGTACTGGTCGAGCTGCCCTACCAGCCCTGGCCCACCTACGCCGACGCCGCGCTGTTCGATCTGCGGCTCGCGGGCTACGTGCCCATCCTCGCCCACCCCGAACGGTACACAGCCATACAGGAACACCCCGAGAAGATGGCCCAACTGCTCGAGCACGGCGTGTTGTGCCAGGTGACCGCAGGGGCGCTGATGCTCAAGTCGGGCAACGCCGTTCGCCGGACGGCGGAAGTGCTGGTGCGGCACAGGCTGGCGCAGTTCATCGCCACCGACGCCCACAGCCCCCACTGGCGCGGCCCCGACGTGCGCGAGGCCCTGCGCGCCGCCGAGCACCTCGCGGGCGAAGAAGCGGTGCGCGCCATGACCGTGGACAACCCCCTGCACGTGCTGGCCGACTCGCCCATCGAGCCAAACCCCGAGGCCATTGCTCCGCGCAAGGGGAGGCTGGGCGGCCTGTTCGGGCGCGAGTAACCCACGTGAAGCTGAGGATAATCTTGCTCGCGGCCGCCGCGCTGGCCCTCGCCGGGTGCGGAGGCGAGCTAACCCCACAACCAACGCCTATGCCAACCCCTATCGCTATCAAAGCCCACGAGGGACTCGCCGGCCCGCTCGCCTTCTCGCCGGACGGCAGCGCCCTCGCCACGGGCGGCGTCAGCCCCTTCGGCAAGATGGACCTGAGCGTGCGCCTGTGGAACGTGGCCGACCTGACGAAACCCAACCCCAGGCCCACCGTGCTCGGCGCGCACGAAGCCGACGTAACCTCCATCGCGTTCAGCCCCGACGGGCAAACCGTCGCCTCCGCGAGCAACGATAACACCATCCGGCTGTGGAGCGCGGCCGACCCCGACGCCGCGCCGAACGTGCTGCGCCTGTCCGACGAAACCCGGCCCGAGCACCAGGCACTCTCGATCGCATACGCGGCGGACGACAGGCTCGCCGCAGCCTACTTCGACAGCACGGTACGCCTGTGGAACACCGGGCAACCTGACTCCGAGCCGAGCATCGTCGGCGTAGGGGCGCACTTCGAGTCGAACATCGCCGTAAGCCCCGACGGCGCAACCATCGCGGGAGGGACCGCCGACAACCGCGTGGCGCGTTGGTCCGTGAGCGGGGGAATCGCCGAGCCGCTGGCGCTCGGAACGCACGACTACCCGGTGAACGCGGTAGCCTTCAGCCCCGACGGCTCCACGCTCGCCTCGGGCAGCTTCGACAGCACGATACGCCTGTGGAACGCGCGCACGCCCGGCGCGGAGCCTATCGCCGTGCTCAGGCTGACCGATGCGGCGGGGCAGAAGAAGATCGTGGACGAGGGCAGGGTGAACGGGCTGGCCTACCACCCGGGCGGGCGCGTGTTGGCCTACTCGACGCAGGATGGGCGCGTATACCTGTGGCCCGTGAGCGGGGCGAGCGCACCCGTCGTGATGGGCCGCCACGAGAACGGCCCGGCGAACGGCGTCGCTTTCTCGCCCGACGGCTCGCTCCTTGCCTCGGCGGGCGACGACGGGCGCGTGCTGCTGTGGCAGGTATCGACGCTGGTACAGGGATTGGCCGGGGAGGCCGGGCCCTAGCCGTAGCCCTACTTCGAGGGCTGCACGCTCAGGCTGTACTCGGCCGGGTGGATGCTGTGCGGGGTCATGCCCGCCACCACCAGCACCGCGCTCTTATAGCCTCCCTCGATGCGGAATTGGGCTTTGCCGTCGGGCGCGACCTCTACGGGCTGCACCTGGAAGGTATCGTCCTCGGCCTGGGTGACTGCGGCGAGGAAGTAGCGCTGTGGCAGCTCGTTCGCCACGCGGGCGAACCCGGCGCTCTGCCAGCCCGCATCCGACTCTGCATCGTCCATGAACCCTAGCTCGGGGATCGCGATATCGTCCACGGCGATGCCGCCCGCGTTGTACCCGTCGTCGGTGATGTACTCGAACCGGATCTGCACTTCGCCCCCGGCGTATGGGCTTAAGTCGACCTGCTCGCGCAGCCAGCCATTGTTGTCGGCTCCCTCGCGCCCCAGGCTGCTACCCGAGTAGCCGTTGCCGAAGTTGGTGCCGTTGGGGTTGTCGTCGGTCGAGTGGGTGCCCTTAAGCGTGTCCCAGGTCACGCCGCCGTCGGTGGAGGCCATGACATAGCCGTAGTCCAGGTCGGCCTCGGTATCGAGCCACAGGCCGAACTCGAGCGCGGCCGTCGATAGCCCCGAAAGGTCGAAC